>CAJWKH010000008.1 GCA_913042085.1 uncultured Gammaproteobacteria bacterium
AACTTTATTCTATCTAATTTACCTTGATAGACAGAATAGATCATCTAATCGTAGCAGTTAAAGATTTAGAGGCTGCAGAAAACAACTATAAGAAAATTTTTGGCAATGAGCCTGTATGGAGAGGAGAGCATGAATCTCTGGGCACTAAAAATTCAATCTTTAATTTTAATAATTTATATTTCGAATTACTTGCAGCTAACGGTGATGGCGCGGGAGCATCTTTAGTTAATTCAACCATAGATGAAAATGGAGAGGGATTGGCTGGTATGGTCTTTGGTTCAGATAATTTAGAAAAGACCAAAGAACAGCTTTCTTTAAAAGGATATAAATTATCAGGCCTTGCTTTAGGAGAAGGCCTTGATGAAGACGCAGGAAAGAAAAGGACCTGGGAAAGTTTATTTTTACCAGATGAAATTACAAGAGGGTTATTTTCTTTTGCTATAGAACATAAAACAGGAAAACTAGATTTATTGGATAGATTTCAATCTGATTGTGTACATAAGTTAGATCATGTGGTCATCAACACCAATGACGCTGATGGTTTTATTAAAGTGTATGAGAAAGATTTAGGAATTAGATTAGCTCTAGATCAAACCGTAGAGAAGTGGGGCGGTAGAATGTTATTTTTTAGATTAAATCAAACCACAATAGAAGTTATAGCTAGATCTGATGAAGCAGAGTCAAAAGATAGTTTATGGGGCTTAGCTTGGGATGTAGAAGATTTGGAAGCAACTCACGTAAGGTTAACTCAATTAGGAATAGAGGCTTCTCCCGTTAAAGAAGGAAGAAAGCCCAATACACTTGTCTCTACGATTAAATCTAATACTTGTAATATTCCTACCTTATTTATTCAGCATTTAGCTTCTTGAATTTGTCATACACCCAGTAAGGTGAATAAATTAATAAGAATAAAAACGCCCCTATAATAATTAGTAAAGGAATATGTAAAGGCGGATCAGGAAAGAAATCCATGATGCTTTGACCTTCTGTTGGTTTTGCACCTAAATACCAATAATTTGCTGGTGGACCCAAAAGAAGGTTAATTATGTAAATAACTGGAAGTACCGCCAGAGAGAAGAAAATTCCATTCTTTACTGATTTAATAGTAGGACGGTTGCTTAACGCAATACAAGCATAACCTATATTTACAATAAGTAAGCCATGTCCAAGAAAGAATAATACGTATTTTGGGTCTGGAAATGTTAGTGTAACGTCAGGAGTGATTAGAGCATTTATTCCTCCTCCTATACCCCAAAAGAATGCAATTTCGAAGAATAATCTTTTTTTAGTTAGAAGAAATATTCCGATAAAAAAACCCGATAAGCTGCACATGTGTATGGGTATTAATCTTATCCAAGGATAGTCCATAGAATGCCAGATAAAAGGTTTAACTAATTCAAGTGCGATAATGGAAATGCCTAATATCTTCGCTATATTTTCTTGCTGGGAAACTGGCTTATCTCTATAAGTTCTAGGAAAGAAAATAGCTACACACAAAATAACAGCTAAAGTTACTAAGTGATAAGTTCCAAATATGTTGAATGGTTGTGCTTCCATTAAGATCTCTTATTTAAAGAATATTAATCAATTTAGTGGATATAATAGGTAACAATATAAAGAAGAAATGAACAATATTTCAACCAGTTTCTTTCCGAATATAAATAAAGAAGAGGCAATGACCTTGTTTAAAGCCTTCTGCTTCTTTTTCTTCGTGCTTGCTTCTTGGTACGCTCTTCGTCCTGTCAGGAATGAATTAGCGGTTCAGGGAGGAATTAATAATCTACCTTGGCTCTTAACGGGCGTTATGTTAGCTATGTTGATTATTAACCCTATCTATTCTTGGATGGTTTCTAAGGTTGATTCAAAGAAGATTGTTTTGTATATCTATTCTTTTTTTATATTTAACTTAATTCTATTTCTGTCTTTATGGTATATATCTGGTTCAGAAGGACGTATATGGACCGGTAGAGCATTTTATATTTGGTGTAACGTTTACTCTTTTTTTGTGGTTTCTATATTTTGGGTAGCTATGATCAATTTCTTTAACCAAACTGATGCAAAAAGATTTTTTGGAATAATTAGTGCCGGTGGATCCTTAGGTGCCTTTTTTGGGTCTTCTGTTGCAAGATACTTTTCAACGGAAATTTGTGGAAAAACCAGCGTAGATGATCTCGGGCCTATTACCTTGATAGTGTTTTCAATTTTTTCCTTATCAGTTGCGCTTTATTTTTCAAATTCTTTTAGAGCTAATTCTAGGGCTCAAGAACGAGGCGGCGAAATATTAGGTGGTTCTAGTATCGAAGGAATTAAGAATATAGTCACAGATCCCTTAATAAGAAACCTAGGGTTTTACGTCATCCTGTTTACTATGCTAATGACAACTTCTTGGATGATTTCATTAGGAATTGTAGAAGACTGGTCAAATGATCCTTGTGAGAGAACAGCTTTTTTTGCTCTAATTGAACAAATTGTTACTCCTTTAACTTTGTTTATGCAGGTTTTCTTGGCTTCTTATTTATTAAGAAATATCGGTATTCTGCCGATAATGATTACTTACGGAGTTATATTTGTAGCTGCCTTCTCTTCATATGCACTATTTCCAACTATTACTACAGTTACTGCTGTAGCAGTTTGTACAAGAATCTTTGAGTATGGTCTAAACAAGCCTACTCGGGAGACACTTTATACAAATTTAGCCAAGCAAGATCGGTATAAATCTACTGTGCTTATAGATACTTTCATAGCCAGATCAGGAGATGTAATTGGTGGTTGGTTTGTAAGAGGACTTGTAGGAGCTGGAGTTGTAACTTTATCTATATCTTGGGCTGCCTTACCTTTTGCTCTAATGATATCTTTTGTAGGTTATAAAGTAGCAAAGTCAGCTGAGAGCCAATGAAGGATAATTTTATTCAAGTTGCTGACATTACTGATATTGATTTAAACCAATCAGTGTCCGTTGAAGTAGGTGGTAAGGCAATCTTAATTTGTAATACTGAAAATGGAGTATTTGCTGTTGAAGACAGGTGTACCCATACAGATATACCTTTGTGTGGTGGGCAAATAGTAGGAAATTTAATAAGTTGTCCTGTACACGGTGCAGTATTTGATTTATCAGATGGTTCCGTTCAAGCCCCTCCAGCTTTTGAAGACCTTGAAACATTTGAAGTAAAAATCGAAGACACTTCGATCAGTGTTAAATATTTAAAATAAGAGTAAAGTAATCTCTAAAAAGATATATGAAACTTCAATTTATAGAAATAGAAAATATCTCAAAACACGTTAAGAAGATTTATTTAAACCGACCAGAAAAAAGAAATGCTTTATGCAATTCGCTTAGGCAGGAGCTCTTTAGTAGTCTTGAAGATCTTGATAATGATCCAGAAGTTAAAGCAATTATCGTTGCAGGAAAGGGGTCTTGTTTTTGTGCTGGTTACGATCTTTCTTATAACAATAAAGAAGATTTACCTTATCACACGAGTACAACCGATGGGTTTTGGCCTAGGCACGTTACAGATGGAGCTTTTAAGATTTGGGATCTTTCAACACCCGTTATAGCCGAAGTTCATGGTTATTGCTTAGCAGGAGGAACTGAATTAGCAGCCTCATGTGATTTAGTGTACGTAGCTCATGATGCTGAAATAGGTTATCCCGTTGTCAGATCGATGAGCCCTCCAGATAACCAGTTTTTTCCTTGGTTAATGGGCATGAGGAATGCCATGGAAATGATGCTAACAGGAGAGTCTATATCTGGAGAAGAAGCTGCCACACAAGGTTTTGCCAATAAAAGCTTTGATCCAGAAAAGATCTCAGAAGAAGTTAAAAAAATAGCTGAGAAAGTAGCTAAAGTTCCATCAGACATTCAAGCTATAAATAAACGAGCAGTTCATAGACAAATGGAAGCCATGGGAATGCGTAATGGCATTAGAGCCGGAACGGAGATGCAAGCGCTAGCTATGCATTCAAAATCTACCCAAGAGCACTTGAAAGAATTAGCTTCTGGACTTAAAGAAGCCCTAACTAAGAGAGATAAAGAATTTGGTGATTATCGAACTAAAAAAAAGGATTAAATATTTAATAATTTTTCCTTTAGTATTTTTTATTTCCTGCTCCTCTTCAGAAGAAGACCGAGGCGTTATTTGGACAGGACCCGCAGATTTTATGCACGTCACAAAAGAAAAGATGGAAATGAGTTATTCAGTAGAAGTGAGCGGACAAAAGATGTACTTGGGTGGCTTTTATGAAGTTCGAAAGAAAGGAACGGAAAAAGTTATTTTTAATATCAAAGTGACAGATCTAGAGTTTGGTACTCGGGAAGACGGAAATTCCTTTTGCAGGGTCTGGGGAATAGCAGACGATTCAGCTATAGAAAGTTATGTATTAGCTCAAGAATGTTTACCTGTTAAGGCTGATAATTAAATTAAGCCTTCGTAAGATCCACCGTCAAGCTGAATATTTTGTCCTGAAATAAAACTGGCCTGTTCGCTGCACAAGAAAGCGCAGGTAGCTCCAAATTCTTCTGGTTTACCAAATCTATTTGCAGCAATAGAGCTGGCAATTTGAGACCTTGCTTCTTCTCTAGAAATATTTTGATTCTCCATAAGCATCTCTGTCATGAATACTTGTCTGTCCGTATCAAACCTTTCCGGCAAAAGGTTATTAATAGTTACATTATGTTTGGCTACATCTTTAGAGATGCCTTTAGAAAAGGCTGTTAATCCTGTTCGAGCTGACGTAGAGAGAGACATTAGAGGATGAGGAGACTTAACCATAGCGGAAGTAATGTTAATTATTCTTCCAAATTTTCTCTCTGTCATTCCAGGAAGAAGATCTTTAATCATGAAGATAGCAGATAACATATTAGAATCTAAAGCTTTCATCCATAGATTTTTATCAGATTCTAGAAAGTTAACCGGAGGAGGGCCGCTATTATTATTAATAAGGATATCTGCTTCGGGACAACTCTCAATGATTCTATTTCTTCCTTCTTCTGTATCTAAGTCAGCTACTACCATGGAGATTCTATCTTTATCTATTTTAGATAACTCTTTAAAAGTTTCTTTTAGGGTATCCTCACCTCTAGCATTTATAACAACCGAAACTCCTTCTTCCATTAAAGCTTTAGCACAAGCTTTACCAAGCCCTTTCGAAGAAGCACAGACAATTGCTTTTTTTCCTTTTATTCCTAAATCCATAATATTAAGTAAGTATTTTTATTTGCTAGGTGATATTTATGAACTTAAATTCTCTTTCTCAAATCATCTATTAGATCTTCTAACGATACATCATTTGAACTAGATCCAAAAATATATTTATCAGGTCTTACGATAAAAACTTCACCTAGTTCCATAATCTTTTCTATCCAGTGGTTTTGATTTATATAATGCTCTTCTAGGGTTACAAAAGCGCATCCTATCTTTTCTAAGAAATCTTTATCTTGATTATTTATTTCAATCTGATTTTTTGAAATTAAAGCAAAACCTTTTCCTAATATTTCATCATGTCTATTAATTACTTTGTTATTTTTATAGATAACTGGTTGAGGAAAGAGCTGTCCTGCCATCATCGAATCATTTGCCTTTCCTCCATAAAATAGTCCGTTATCTAGATTTGGTAAAACAAAAGAACCATATCCTTTAGCTACTAATTCTTCTGGAACCTCACTAGGATCATCTGCTTTGGCATAAGCTTCCATTAACTCTCCAATGCCAGCTGAATTTTCGACTACAAATTGAGCGTGAGGTTTTCTTTCTTCTTGATATGTTTCTATTAAATTATTTTTCAAGTTACATCTTATTGTTAAAGCAATTTTCCAACATAGGTTCATTGCGTCTCTATAGCCTGACATCATTCCTTCGCCCATGAAAGGAGGGTTTTGATGGGCTGCATCTCCTATTAAGAAAGAATTTCCTTTATGAAAGTGTTTTGCAATTACAGAGTGGAATTGATAAACAGCTTTCCTAATAATTTCGTACTCACTTGGTTCTAGCCACCTATTTATCAAGTCTTGAATTTTTTTATCTTTCATAAAATCTCTTTTATCTTCTCCTTCATTAATAATAAATTCCCATCTTCTAAAAGGTAAGTGGGAAGGAATATAAGTACATATCCTATTGGGATCACAAACTTGCAAAGCTTTATTGTCTAGACGATTCTCTCCTTTAAGTTTGACGTCTACAACAACCCAATCTCTGTTGTAATTAAGATCTTGTTGCCTTATATCTAATAACCTTCTAACCGAACTAGAACCACCATCTGATCCAATCAAGTATTTAGAAGTTAATTCAAGCTCATTGTCGTTTTCTAAATCTTTAATTAAGACCTTTACGTAACTTACATTGTCTTTTATTTCTATTAAATCATGCCCCAAAAGAACTGTTGCTTTAGTTTCTTGCAATTTATCCCTTATGGCTTGATCAGTTAAAGGTTGATGAAACATTCTAGAAGGAGCCCAACCATTTGACGTGACGACACCTTCTAAATCTAAAACCCCTCCAATCAACTCTAGATCTTTATTTACAAATCCAGCCCCTCCTAACTCAGTACTATTTTGTAGATAGATTTCATCTATAAAGGCCTCTTGGGCTATGCGAAATCCTTGATCACTTATAGTTACAGCTCTAGGTAATGAGTAAATACTATTATCTTTATCAATAGCTAAAACGTTTAAACCGTAACCTGATAGAAGCAGAGCAGCTAAACTTCCAGCTGGACCAAGACCGACAATAATTACATCAAAGTCTTGTGTCATGGTTTCTTCAGACTATAAGAATAATTTAGATAGAAATTGAGAGAAAGAGGACCTTAAGTTATATGATTAAATGATGCCCGCCATCCATTAACATGGTTTCTCCGGTCACTACTTTGGACACTTCTATGAAATTATAAATTCCATCGGCAACTTGCTCAGGCGTAACGGTTAGCCCTAAAGGTGTATTCTTAGTTAGGTTCTCATGAGCTGCTTTATACATTTCATCTCCCATACCTTTTTTTAACCACTCACCTTGGATAAAGCCAGGACAAATGGCATTAACTCTAATTGGGCCAAGGTTTCTCGCCATAGATTTTGTCATTGTGTTCAGAGCACCTTTAGAAGATGCATAAGCTAAACAACTACCTATGCCTTTAATGCCTGCAATTGAAGATATATTAACCACACTTGGATTATCACTCTTTAAAAGCAATTCTTTACAAGCTCTTACCATCTGAAAAGGTCCTACGACATTAACTTTGTATATATGTAAGAAGTCTTCTGCGTCCAAACCTTCTAAGTCTCCATGATTAAATACAAATTTTGTTGTTCCAGCATTGTTAACCAGTGTATCAATTCGACCCCATTTTTTAATAGTTTCTTCAGCTGTATTCCGACAAGCTTTGTCATCAGAAACGTCTGCTGATAAAGCTAGTCCTTCAACTCCTAAACCTTCACATTCTTTTATTACGGAATTTGCATCATCTATAGAGCTTGTACAAGTAATAGCTACGTTCCATCCTTTTGATGCTAGTAATTTAGCTGTAGCAGCTCCAACACCTCTGCTACCACCAGTAATTATAGCTACTGGATTTGATGATTTATTGCTCATATTTAATTCCTTTCTTATTTTCTATTAACAAACTCTTTAGTACTTTCTTCCCTTTTAATAAATCCCGGTTCATTTTTAAAAGTCTCTTCAACCCATTCAAGTGCACTTTTTTCATCTAACTCAGGATCCCAGGGGATACCTTGAGGCTGGTCAACATCCCAAGGTGTATCAATAAAGATCTCAATGCCATTTTTTTCAGGATCAGTAAAATAAAAAGATAGGGCGTTACCATGACATAAAGGCATGTAATCATGATTAATAGAATCAAACCTTTCCTTAACTTCTTTTAATTCATCAAATGTTTCAACCCTGAAAGAGATATGATTTAAGGATGTTTGATTTCCAACTTCTTCTCTGCCTAAAACAAAAGCCAGTTGATGATGCTCATTAGGGTTTTGACTGATAAAGATTATTTCCGGACCATTTTCTACTATTGGGCCACTATCGCTAATCTTGAAGCCTAAAGTGTTAGTGTAAAAATCAAGTATTTTTTCTCTATCTTTTATATTAATTACTGTGTGAGACCAATCTAACTTCATAATACTAAACCCATTATGAATCATTCACACCTGAATGGTTTGATATTCTTTTACATACATTCTTTAAAGTACCTATTCCTTCTATACTGGTAGTTACAATATCTCCTTCTTTTAAAAATTTACCCTCCATAACTCCAACACCGCCAGGAGTCCCTGTAAAAATTACATCTCCTGTATTTAAGGTCACTATTTCAGATAAATAAGAGATGATTGAAGGCACACTAAAGATAAGATCATTAGTATTGTCCTTTTGTCTTATTTCTTCATTAACTTTGCATTCAATGTCCAGACTGTCTTTATCTTTTAATCCATCGGGAGAAACTAAGTACGGACCCATTGGACCAAAGGTATCAAAAGACTTACCAAGGTTAAATTGAGGGGGTTTAGAAGAAAATTGAACAGTTCGATCAGACACATCTTGTCCTACGCACAATCCTGCCACATGGTCCCAGGCCTTATCTTCTGAGATATCTTTACCAGGCATGCCTATTACTGCAACTAATTCAGCTTCGTAATCAACATTATCACTTCTCATTTCTATATTGGCATTAGGTCCAACTAAACAAGTTGTATGTTTAGTAAAGACCATAGGTGAGGAAGGTATATCCATTCCAGCCTCTTCAGCATGATTCCTGTAATTTAAGCCTACAGCGTAACAATTTTTGGGAGCAGATACAGGGGCATCTATTTTTGCATCTTTTAATATTCCTGAAGGTGTAGCTTTACTTAGTTTTGAGCTTAGCGCCATAAGACCTTCAAGATTCTTTAAAGCATTCGTTGTATCTTCATCAAAATCTCCATTTGAGATAGTTTCAAGATCATAATAGTTTTCGCCTTCTACTAAAGCAGCTCTACCTCCAATATTTGCTAGTTTAAAACTCATTTTTATCCTCTTTAATCTTTAGAGATTATATTCAATTCTAGAGATTTTATAAGCTGAATATGAGAGCATATCGAATAATTCTATGGAAAGAAAAGTATTTACTAGCAAGACAGGAGAAGACTTCTCTTACTTAAGTAACGAAAACGAACAAAATGATATAAATTTTGTTTTTTTTCATGCAACAGGTTTCAATGCGGAAACTTACAAAATTTTATTGGACGAATTAGTCAATAAAAGTAATTCAAGAATAAATTTGTATGCTCTCGACCAACGAGGCCATGGATTTAGCAAAGCTAGAGCAGTACCCTCTGAATTACATTCCTGGTCAGATTTCTTAATAGATGGATTGGACTTTATAGACTCTTTGTCGGGAAGAATTGTTTGTTCAGGTCACTCCATGGGTTCTGTAATTGCTGCGAAGATTGCATCTATTAGGAAAGAAAGAATAGAGAAATTATTTATGATAGAGCCAGTTCTTTACAGTTATTGGGAATCCTTTAAATTCTCACTAATGTCTAAGATGAAGATAAATAGAAAATTAGATATAGCTTCTGGAGCAGCGAAAAGAAGGAGGGAATTTAATAGTCTTGAGCATGCATTAACTTCTTATAGAGGCAGAGGTGCTTTTAAAACTTGGGGCGATGAATGGATCTCTAATTACTTATTAGGTGGCACTGAAGAAACTGAAGAAGGAAATATTCAATTAACTTGTGCCCCAGAATGGGAGAGTGCAACTTTTAGATCATCCTCAATGGATACCTGGAAGTACCTAAAGAAGATAAAAATACCCTCACAAGTGGTCTACGCAGAGGCTAGTCATACGTATTCGCCAAAAGCCAGAAAAGAAATAATCAGTTTAGGGAATAACTGGAAATCGAAATGTTACGACGACGCTACTCATTTCTTACCTATGGAACAGGTAGAATCAGTAACCGAAGATATAATTAAGTTTATTAAAGATTAGTTACGAATTCTCTTAAGGCAGCACCTATTTCATCTGCAGAATCTTCTTGAATGAAATGATTTCCTTTTACTGTTACTTCTTTTTGATTTTTCCAAGTCCTTACAAACTCTCTTTGATCTCCAGTTAAAATAGACCCAGGTTCTGCGTTTATAAACAGTTTTGGAATGTCAGAGTTTTTATGAAAATCAGCATTTTTTTCTACTTCTTCCACAACCTCTTTTGGTTCGCCATCTAATGGAATCTGCCTAGGCCAAGTAAGGGTAGGGCGTCTATCTTCACCGGCATTTTTAAAAGGCCTTATGTATTCTTCTTTTTCTTCATCGGTGTATCCCGAAACGGAATCTGCTAATAGTATCCTTTCCACAAAGAAGTTTTTCTGAAGAACTAATTCTTCTCCGGCTTCAGATCTAAATAAATCAAATATCTTTGTTGCTGCATCTGGCCACTGTTCCCATGAAAGAGGCATTACCACTGCTTCCATGTATGTGATTGACTTAATTCTATCTGGATTCTCCCTTGCAAAATGAAAACCCATTGCAGAGCCCCAGTCGTGTATCACTAAATTTATTGAATTTCCCAGTTCTAAATTATCCATTAATCCAGTTAAATACTCATACTGACCATGATATTTGTAGCTAGGGTTGTTTTCTCCATCCAATTTTTCTGAATCCCCCATTCCTATAAGATCAGGTATTACTACTCTATTTGTGTCTTCTAGATATGGTGCAATGTTTCTCCATAAGAATGAAGAGGTTGGGTTGCCATGAAGAAAGAGGACCGTATCACCAGAGCCTTCATCAATATAGGCCATCTTCTTTCCATTCACTTCTGTAAATTTTTTTGTGTATGTCATTTTTTAAGAATTCAAGATAATTAAACAAAGTCAGGTGGGGCAATAAATCCTCCAATCTCTTCTGCAATCAATCTAGAAAACTCGATTGTCTTATAGTCTTGATAAGCGCCACTGACTGCTTGAATTCCTATGGGTAAACCATCATTTGAGGGTCCTGTAGGGAAAACAGTACTTGGTAAATACGAGTTAACTATGATGCCAGACCAGAATATTTGTTGGAAGTAAGGCTGTTCTTGATTATTAACCATCAGAGTTCTTTCGCTGAATTTTCTTTGATCATGCTCAAACGCAGTAACAGCCATTTGAGGGCAAAGCAGAATATCCCACTCTTCAAAGAACTCTTTCCAAGCTATTTTTAATTTCTCCCTCTGATAATTTGCTTTAAGCCAATTTGCGTGTGATAAAACAGCCCCTCTTGCCGATGCTGATTCAAATAATGCAGTCTTATCACCGAGTGTAGCGGCATCGGATGTCATTTTTGATTCATCTAATTCTTCTACCATTTTTTGAATTTTTGCTCGCTCTTCATCTCCCATGCCTGCAGCCATTACGGACTGAAGTAGTAATTGATAGTTTGCATGAGCAAAGGTCGGATCAAAATTAGGTCTTGCATCAAATGAAACCTCTGCCCCTAGTTTTGCTAGAGTTTCTCCAATTTGCAAAGTTCTTTCTTCAATTTCATTTGCAACAGGAGCAACTTCATCAGTAGCCCAGACAGCAACTTTTAGTTTTTCTAGGCTTTTAAATTTTGGTTTAGGTAGATCTAGTTTCCAGCCTGTAGCTTCTCTTTCTGCAGGCCCTGCCATAATATCTAAGGCACATTTTAAATCTTCAGCACTCCTAGCTAAAGGACCACATACAGAAAGGTCTGATTCAGGAACATTAGATATTAATTCGTGTCCAGTTTGAGGAATTATTCCATGAGTAGGTTTGTGTCCATAAACTCCGCAAAAGTGGGCAGGGTTTCTAATGGATCCTCCGATGTCAGAGCCAGCTTCTAAACCTGTAAAACCTGCTGCGAGTGCAGCTGCACTTCCTCCAGATGAACCACCAGGTATTCTTTCTAAATTCCAAGGATTATTGGTAGTTCCATAAATTGAATTAAAGCTCTGGAAATCAGCTAAATCCAGGGGAACATTTGTTTTTCCAAGGAAGTGTGCTCCAGCTTCTCTAAACCTTCTTACGGCCAAACCATCTGATGGAGCTGTATTTTCTCTAAAAGCTTCATTTCCCCAAGTCGTTTTTTGATCAGCAATTGCATAGGATTCTTTAATTGTCATAGGAAGCCCATGGAGTGGACCCAAATCTTCACCTTTAGATAGAGCCTGATCTGCTTTTTCTGCATCTTGAATAGCCCTGTCGAACATTTTTATTATTACAGAGTTAACCTCTCCATCTAATTTATCAATTCTATCGATATACATTTGAGTAAGCTCTTTAGAGCTTATTTCTTTAGATTTAATTTTTTTGGCTAATTCAGTAGCCGATAAGTGATAAATTTCCATGTTTAATCATCTCCTGGTTTCCAATCTTCATATCTTTGTTGGAGTCTTTGCATTCCAGAGATCCATCTGTCTCTGTCATTGCCTTTTCGTGAAACATATTCTAAAACTTCAGCATGAGGTGTGACTAAGAAACGTTCCTTTTCAATAGCATCCAATACGTCTGCCGCAGCCACTTCAGGTTCAATCATTCCATCCACTCCCGCTACTCCAGCTCCTTGAGCTGTCATGGCCGTCCTTACTGCTTGAGGACAAAGGCAAGATGCTCCTATGCCTTTACTTCCGTATGTGATCTTAATCCATTCTGCAAAACTCACGGCCGCAGCTTTTGTTACAGAGTAGCCAGCAGATCCAATTTGAGTTAAAAGTCCTGCAGCTGAGGCAGTGCTCATTAAATAACCTTCTCCTCTTTCTAACATTTGCGGTAAAACGTGTTTTGCAGCAAAGATATGGGATTGAACATTTACATCCCAAATGTTTTGCCAGTCTGAACTTTCAACTTCGAAAAACCCTGGCACTCCTCCAATTCCAGCATTGGAACAAAAAATATCAATACCACCAGATAAAGAATCAGCTTCTTTAATGACATTGATTATATCTTCTTCTACTCCAACATTAGCTTGCACAGCCAAACCTCCAATAGAATCTGCTGTTTCTTTAGCTCCTTCTAGGTTTAGGTCAACACATACTACTGATTGAGTGTCTGCATCATTAAACGCCTCGCATAAAGCTTTACCTATTCCACTAGCGGCTCCTGTTACTACTACTCTTTTGCCTTTTACTTCCATTAATCTAACCCCAATTCTTTTATGGCATCTTCTCTCATTTGCTTTTTGGCTGTTTTTCCAGAAGCAATTCTCGGCAATTCATCTTCTTGGAACCACATGCGTTCAGGGATTTTAAACTTAGCTATTTTTTCAGCTAAGAAAGCAGATAATTCTGCTTCATCTAAAGACGCTCCAGGTTGAAGTGCTATCCTAGTCGCAAGACTTTCACCTAGACGTTCATCTGGTATACCAAATACAGAAGCTTCTGCGACAGAAGGGTGTTCAGCTATAACACCTTCAATTTCTAAGCAGGCAATATTTTCTCCACCTCTTATAACAATGTCTTTTATCCTATCTTTAATGTAGATAAATCCATCTTCATCAGCGCAACCCACATCTCCACTTCTAAACCAGCCTTCAGAGTCTAAAGATTCCTCAGTGGCTTCTTCATTTTTCCAATAGCATCTAAAGTTAGAAGCAGATTTAATTACCACCTCTCCCAATTCACCAGTTTCAACTTCATTGCCTTCTTCATCGTATATTTTCACTTCATGAACAAGAGGGGCAGGGAAGCCAGCTGAATCCGGTTTTAAATACAATAGTTTTCCGCTGGCATTAGTACCGGCAGCATTAGTTTCTGTTAATCCGTAACCAACACCAGCTGCTTTTGTAGGGTGATTCTTTTCTTGAGCTTTAATTTGCTCAGGAGGTCTTGCAGCACCTCCACCACTTAACATCGCTAAGCTAGAGACATCAATGTCTGGATTTTCTTCACTAACTCTTAAAATATCTTGAGACATAGTGGGAACACCTGAAAATGAAGTTACTTTATATTTTTCAACAAGCTCAATAGCCTTAAGAGGATCCCATTTATACATCAACACAATTTTTGTAGCTGAGAGTAAGGAAAGTAAAAAATTTGAATGCGAACCTGTTACGTGAAAAAGAGGAACCGCAGCTAAAGTGCATGGGTTTTCTGGTTGGGGAAAAGTTTCCCCATCACTTTCTATGCTTCCGGCTAAAGTTCCTAAAAATGCCCAGGCAACAGGTGTATTAATAATGGATCTATGAGTCGCAACTACGCCTTTCGGGTATCCGGTGCTTCCGGAAGTATACATAATGCTGGCATCATCCTCTGAATCAATATCAACTACTGGGAAGGAATCCTTTGATTCTACTATGTCATCAAAGTTAACAGCATTCTCGTATAAATTCGCATCACAACGAACAGCTATTCTAGGAATGTCTTCAACAAACCCTTTAAGTCTTTCTAGTCTTTCGTCGTCAGCTATAAATAATTTAGATTCACTATGAGTAATTCCATAATCTAACTCCTCACCTTGCCACCAAGAATTTAAAGGAACAGCAATAGCACCTATAGAAGTTACAGCCATGTAACTATATATCCATTCAGGATAATTTCTCATTGAAAAAGCAACAGAGTCTCCTTTTTGTATGTTGTAATTTTCTTGAAGGACATGGGCAAGACCAGCAGCTTTGTTTAATACTTCTTGATAAGTATAAGACTCATCTTCGTAAGCTAAGAAATCCCATTCACCATGAATTAAAGCAAATTGGAAGTAATCTTGTAACGTTGCAGGCGCGCTAGCAAACGTATTGTATTTATTTCCTCTTATAGTTACTTCTTTTAGCTCAAATAAGCCTTCTTTAGTGAATTCTCGAGCTAAAGACTCTCTATTTTCTTTCTTTATAAAATCATCTATATGCATATTACTTTCCTGTAAATTTAGCCTCTCTTTTTTCTACAAAGTGGGCAACTCCTTCTTTAAAATCTTCAGATCCAAAACTATCTAGCATCGCTTGCATCGAGCTATCTAAATTCTCATTAATAGTTTCTCCTTGGGCGTTATATATTTGCTCTTTCATTATCCTTAGAGATCTGGGAGAGACATTTTTAGCTAAATCTTTAGCGTACTCAAAAACAGAATCTTCAAACTCTGCTTCAGGGAATGTTTTGTTTACTATACCCATTTGTTCCGCTTCTTCAGCAGTAAATTTTCTTGATGAGAACAAAATATCATTTGCTCTTGCAATACCCACTAATCTAGGAAGAATCCATCCTACTCCCCACTCAGCTATGAGTCCTCTTTTCGAGAAAGCACTAGAAAATACTGCACCTTCTTTAGCAAACCTTATATCTGCATATAAAGCCATAATAAATCCTACTCCAGCAGCTGGACCATTTATAGCAGCTATAATTGGCTTAGGTACTGTAGGAAAATAACTAAATCCTCCTTCAAAACCTTTAACTCCGTTAGTGGCATAGTTTCTTTCTTCTGCTTCTAATTGAGATCCTTGAGATTCTCCTTGGCTAGTGGCTGCAAGACCGTCCATATCAGCACCAGCACAAAAACCTCTACCAGCACCTGTAACTATAATTACTTTTACTTCATCGTCTTTAGCTGCATCATCTAATTTTTCTTTCAAACCAGCCCTGATTTCATCATTAACTGCATTTAGCCTATCAGGTCTATTTAGTGTAACTATCGCCACACCTTCTTTTTTTTCAAATAAAACTGCATTATTCATATCTATCTCCTATTAAGCGGTAGATCCGCCATCTATAACCAAAGTGTGTCCATTAACAAATGTTCCTGCTTGAGAAGCTAAAAATACAGCAGCTCCTCCTATTTCATCAGGTTCTCCTATTCTTCTTAAAGGACAACTCGCTGTAGACGCTTTTAATATTTCTGGGTTTTCCCATAATGCTCTAGCAAAGTCTGTTTTAAACAGGCCTGGTGCTATTGCATTCGTTCTTACGTTGTGAGGTCCAAATTCAGCTGCAAGATTTTTGACGAGCATAATGTCTGCAGCCTTAGAAATATTATACGTCCCAATAACAGTGCTAGATTGTAGACCACCTATAGATGAAACAATGATTATGCTCCCATCTTTTCTTTCAACCATCTCTGGAATCACCATTTGGCATAATAAATGGTTACTTTTAATATTATTGTTCAGAACTTTATCAAAGGCTTCGTCAGGAATATCCATCATTGATCCAAAGAAAGGATTAGAGGCAGCGTTACAAACTAGAATATCAATTTTACCTAGTTGGTTTCTGGTCTCATCGACTAATAATTGCAAAGCTGTTTTATCAGATATATTGCAAGGAATGACTATTGCTCCTCCTTTCTGGCCTTCACAAGCTTTATTAATTTCAGCAGCTGTTTCTTCACACACATCTGCTTTTCTACTTGAAACAACTACTTTGGCACCTTGAAGTGCCATTTGCATTGCAATGGACTTACCTATGCCTTTAGAAGACCCAGTAATAATTGCTGTTTTACCTGTTAAATCGAACATTTTTCTCCTCCTAGAATGAAGAAGCAGTTTATCCTAACTTAGGCTTCTTAAAAACACCTCATGAAGTTTTTTTAATAAATTTTGTTACACTGCAAAAATGCTCAAACCCATAACCTATATTTTTATATTTTTCTTTTTGGTCTATATGTTATTGGTAACTTTATCTGCTAATGGTTATTTGGGCAGATACGAATCTCCAGGCGAAATAATTAATTCCTCTATACCCAGTAAGATTTTAGAAGAGAGAGCAATTTCTCAGATTATTACTAAGGATAAGTTGTTAGAGAAAGACAATAAAATGATACTTTTTGGAGATTTTCACGTCCATTCAACTTATTCCACTGACGCTTTTATGTTGAGTCTTCCTATGCTTGGAGGCGAGGGGACTCATCCACCTGCAGATGCTTGTAATTTTGCTCGCTTTTGTTCATCTTTAGACTTCTGGTCTATCAATGATCATGCTGAATCTTTAACTAGAAAAGATTGGCAAGAAACAATTGATTCTGTCAGGCAATGCAATGCAGTAAGTACACAGTTGGGGGTACCCGACGCAGTGGCTTTTCTAGGTTGGGAATGGACCCAAGAAGGAGGGCTTGGAAGAGCCCATTACGGTCACAAAAATATTATTTTTAAAGGTATAGATCAGGATGAAATTCCATTAAGACCTATCGCGGCCGCTGCAAGCCCCGGCCTTTTAGGCATGCCGGAATTACTAAGGTATGGAATTTCCGCCTTTAGACCTACTGACAGAAGAGTTTACGATTTTATGAGATTTATGGACGATGCAAGAACACCCATTTGTGAAGATGATGTTTCGGTAAGGGGCCTTCCTCTTAACTGCAAAGAAGTTGCCCTTACCCCAGAAATTTTATTTGATAAATTAAATGAATGGGATTTTGAAAATATCGTCATACCGCATGGCACAGCATGGGGCGCTTACACACCTGCAAACAATGATTGGAATAATCAATTAAATGATGATCTACATGATCCTAATATTCAAACTTTAGTAGAGATTTATTCAGGACATGGAAATTCTGAAGAATACAGAGACTGGACCAGTGTAATTGATGAGGGCAACGGAAATTTATTATGCCCAGAAGCAACTACAGATTTTCTACCTGCATGTAGGCAGGCGGGTCGAATAATCGAAAAAAGATGTTTAGATGAGGGTGAATCGAAAAGAGAATGTAAGAAACGCGCAAAAGACGCAAGAAGTAATTATTTAAATGAAGGAATTTATGGAACCTCTACTATTTTTAATGAATTGCCTTCTGATTGGCTTGACGCTAATCAATGTAAAGATTGTTTTTTACCAACTTTCAACTTAAGACCAAAAGGTTCCGTTCAATACATGCTAGCGCTTAGAAACTTTAACAATGACGATACTGTTGAAAGATTTAAATTTGGTTTTATTGGTTCTAGTGACAATCATAAGGCCAGACCCGGCAGTGGTTATAAAGAAGTTAATCGAAGAGAGATGACTGAGGCAGCTGGACCAGAAGATGCCACAGGTTATTTATTAGGTTTTCAAGAAGGCGAAGGCCCCTACAGTAGATCTATTGCAAGAAATTGGACCAGTGAAACCGTTCCTCCTGGACCTGTAGATTTTGAAAGAACAGCTTCTTTCTTTAAAACAGGGGGTCTTATAGCTGCACATGCCAATGGAAGGAATCGGAATTCGATATGGAGTGCGGTTAAACGAAAAGAGGTATACGCAACTTCTGGTCCTAGAATTTTGTTATGGTTTGATTTGTTGAATGATCCATATGGAGAAGAAGTTAGCATGGGGTCTGAAACTAGGATGAATGACAACCCAAGGTTTGTAGTTAAGGCTTCAGGTTCTTTTAAGCAGAAACCGGGATGTCCTGAATATTCCTTAAATGCTCTAGGTTCCAAAGAAATAGAAAGACTCTGTAAAAATGAATGTTATAACCCTACAGATATTAGAAATAAAATTACAAGAATTGAGGTTGCTCGAATAACTCCTCAAATCTATGAAGGAGAACCAATCAATAAATTAATCAATGATAAATGGAAGGTATTTCAGTGCCCTGAAAATAATGAGGGATGTACATTTACCTTTTCAGACAAGCAGTTCAATTTAGATAAAAGAGATGTTGTTTATTACGTTAGAGCTATAGAAGAACCGTCTAAGGCTATTAATGCATATGGTTTAAGATGTGAGTACGATTCTTTTGGAAACTGTTTAAAGACTAATATTTGCTCAGGTAGTTCTTTAGAAACGCCTTACCAGGATGATTGCTTAGGAAACGTAGAAGAGAGAGCATGGTCCTCTCCGATATTTGTTGATTACAAAGAGGACCTTTAGTCTTATTTACCTTTCCAGTTAGGTGCTCGTTTTTCAGAGAAAGCCACAGGACCTTCAATAAAGTCTTCGCTTTTATATAAAGCTTGTACAGCTGGATAATTTCCATTTTGCATAGATTTTTCTAGGTCTGATTCATCTAAATTTTTATAAGCTACTTCCTTAGTTGCCCTAATGGACATAGGTGAGCATGCTTCTATTTCTGAAGCCCATCTTCTAGCTGCATCCATTAAATCTGTTTGTGGTACCACTTCATTAACAAAACCTAGCTCTTTAGCTTCGTCTGCCCCAACATGACGACCGGTTAACATCATGCCCATGGCATTTTTCATGCCAATTTGTCTAGGCAACCTTTGTAGGCCTCCCGCAAGTGCCGCTAATCCAACTTTAGGTTCAGGTAACGCAAACCTTGCATTATCTGAAGCGATAATCAGATCACAAGCTAAAGCAATTTCAAATCCTCCTCCCATAGCAACACCATTTACGGCAGCAATAATGGGCTTGTTAAGGTTGAATCTACTGGTAAGACCGGCAAAACCTGATTCAGCCATGCCTATGGTTCTATCTCCTCCTGCGGCTTGATATTTTAGATCATTTCCGGCAGAGAAAGCTCTATCCCCGGAACCAGTCACTATACCAACCCATAGATCTTCTTCCTTCGCAAATTCATTCCAAACTTCATCAAATTCAAGATGTGATGGTGGGTGTAAAGAATTCATTACATCAGGTCTGTTTATAGTAACCTCTAAAACACGCCCTTTGATCTCTGTTGTTAAAAATTCGTAATCAGTTTTCATTTAAGTCTCCTTATTAATTGTAGAAAGGATAACAGTCATTCTTTATAAGTTAAATAGGGTAAGATTATGAAATGGATTCAAATTTAACCATTGGAATACTTTTGACGGACCATGTGGTCCCTAAGTTAATTGAAAAACATGGTGATCAAGACGAATTTTATGAGTATATCTTTAACGAAGTAGACCCTAGTATTAAATTAAAGGTCTACGATGTTGTAATTGATGAGTACCCAAATAATATTGATGAGTGTGATGGTTATATTATTACAGGTAGTAAACTTAGCACTTATGACGATGTTGATTGGATTAAAACTTTAGAAGATTACATTAGAATGCTAGACGCCTCTAAGAAAAATCTTTTAGGAGTATGTTTTGGTCATCAATTAATCGCTCAGGCCTTAGGGGGTAAAGTTGAAAAGGCTAAAATTGGTTGGACACTAGGCATTCAACCTTATAATTTCTTATCAAGTTTTCCTTGGGTGAATAATCATAATGAATCAGTTCGATTAATTCATTCTCATCAAGACCAAGTAACTAAACTACCTGTCAATGCAGAGTTAATAGCAAAGAATGATAGGGTTCCTGTAGCAATGTTTAGAGTTGGTGATCATATTATGTCTATGCAAGGTCATCCAGAATTCTCAGAAGATTATGCTCATGATGTTGCCAATTTAAGAAAAGAAATATTAGGAGAAAAGGTTTTTAGCCAAGCAAGTCAAAGCTTGATGAAAAAAGATTCTGATAGATTGGAAGTGACTCAGTGGTGGGTAGAATTTTTTAAAAAGGCTTAGCCTTCAATCGTAATCCTCTCCATTCTTCTTAACTGTGGCCAATAATCATTCACTGGCTTATGCAAAACTGATCTATTATCCCAAAAAGCTATAGAATTTTTTTGCCAACTATATCTGCAAACAAACTCATCTTTTTGGATATGATTGAATAAGAACTCTAATAATTCGTTTGATTCAGAAACGTTCATTCCTTCAATGTGAGAAGTGAAAAGTCTATTAACATATAAGATTTTTTTATTAGTAATCGGATGAGTTTTTACTACTGGATGTGAAATAGGGGGGTTTTCCTTAAGTGCTTCAGCAAGTCTTTCTCTGCCACCTTTTTCAGCTAAGCTTTCTTTAAAGCCATGTTCAAAACTATGAATAGCGTTAAGATTTTCTAATTTATGTTGCATATCTTGATCTAAATCTGAAAAAGCAGCTGACAAGCTTGCAAACAAGGTATCTCCTCCAGTTTCTGGAATGATTCTCCCTATTAAGATACTACCAAGAGGCGGTGATGCCTTAAATGTCATATCAGTATGCCATTCTTCAATTTTTGAAGGATTGTCTTTATCATTTTCTAAAATAGTTATTTCTGGGAATCCTTCTACTGTTGGATAAGCTGGGTGGGTTTGTAAGGTTCCAAAATAAGCGGCTAATCTTTTATGCTCTTCATGACTGATATTTTGATCTTCTATAAAAACAACTTCATTTTCAGATAGCACCTGAACAAAGTTAGTAACCTCATCATCTAAAAATGGTTTTGAGAGATCAAATCCACTGATTGTAGCGCCCAAAACAGAATTGCTTTTCTCAACTTTAATCATTATCTCCACTATAATGACTACCCATGAAAAAAGGAATTACATTTGGAGCTTTCGATTTATTTCATGCTGGTCACGTTTTGATGCTGAAAGAAGCTAAAACTGTCTGTGACTATTTGATTGTCGCAGTCCAAACAGACCCTAGCTTAGATAGAGACACAAAAAAATCACCGATTCAATCCATTGAAGAAAGAGAAATACAAGTCTCAGGCTGTAAGCACGTTGACGAGGTTATTATTTACGAGCGTGAAGTAGATATTATAGAAATCTTAAAGACAATAGATTGGGATGTAAGAATACTGGGTGATGAGTACAAAGATAAACCATTCACAGGGAGAGAAGAGTCTTTAGATAAATGTTATTTTAATTCCAGACCTCATGATTTTTCTACTTCAGAGCTAAGAGAACGTGTTGCAAGTAAACATTTTAATTATAATAAGAAAAGTTAACTTGTTATTTTATTAATGAAGCGATACTTGTTTCTAAAAATATTTATAATATTTTTCCCACTTTCTTTGGATGCTCAACCGACTTTATACGGAAAGCTATGGCTAACTCTCGAGTCTCAAGGCACCTATACAGGAACAGAAACAGAATGGCAGAGTAATGCTTCTCGTGTCGGCGTTAAAGATTCATTTAAATTTTATAAAAATACAGAATTTATTTACCAAGTAGAATATAAATTTGATCCTGTTGAAGGCAAAGCAGATAAAAAGAAAAATAGAATTTTTAAACAAAGAAATTCCTTTCTGGGCATTAAAGGGTCTTACGGTACCTTCTTTATCGGAACTCACGATACTGCTGTAAAAAGATCGAGTTCTAAAGTAGATCTATTTAATGATTTGCAAGCGGATATAAAAAATATCTTGCATGGAGAAAATAGAATGCAAGATTTATTAGGTTATAAAAGCCCTATATTTGGTGGAGGGTTTACCATTACCTTAAATTCAATTAAGAAAAGTGAAAGCTTTATAGACAGTCTCGGTGATGAGACTTCAGTATCAATCAATTATAAGTCAGATTCTTTATATGTTTCTTTGGCTAATGATTCAGACGTTAAAGGGTATAACAACACGAGAGTATCTTTAGAAATGCCTTTTAATAAGACAAAATTAGGTTTTATATATCAAGATTCAAAAGAGCTAAGTTCAGGTACAGAAGAGGACGGTTACGTTGTCAGAGCTTCTCATAAAATAAATAAGAATAGTAAATTGAAAATTCAATTGGCTAAATCAGATATGAAGCTTGATTCTGGAAAGCAGGTTTCAATTGGCTACGATTATCTTTTGAATAAAAATTTGAATTTATTTATCTTTTTTAGTGATCTAAATGAAAATACTAAGTTTAAAGAAAAGGAGGTAAGTGCTATCGGTTTTGAATATAAATTTTAAATTGACGGTTTAAAAATATAGATAAATAACAAGACAATTTATTTAGAGATACAATATACATATATTGAGAGGAGAAAGATGAAACCTACAGGATTCACAGATATTATTAAGAAATCACCTTTTGGGCCAATTAAGGCTCACATGGAAGTTTCTTTAAACAGCACAAAAGAACTAATAAATTTCTTAGAGTCAGCTATTGATTCAGATTGGGATAAGGCAGGTAAATCTAGGCAAATAATTTCAGATTTAGAGAATGAAGCTGATTCTTTAAAAGCTGAAACAAGAAGCTTGTTAACAAAGGGTTTATTTCTTGCTGTTCCTAGAGAAGATATCTTGGACTTAATAAGGCTAGCTGACGATATACCCAATACAGTAAAAGATATATCTGGATTAATGATTGGTCGTCAGATGGAGATTCCTTCAGAGATATCTCAATCTTTTCTTTCATTTGCAAAAGAGGCCTCGGAAATTGCAGATGCTGCTGGTGAGGCAGTAGATTATATAGATGAACTGTTTCAATTTTCTTTTGGAGGTAATGCAGCAACCAAGATGGAAGGACTTATTGATAAACTAGATATACTTGAAAATAAGAATGATCAGTCTGAAATAAATCTTAGATCAGAACTTTTCGCAATTGAAGCCGATCTTTCTCCTATAAATGTTATGTTTTTATATAATATAATCAATAAGATAGGAGAACTATCTGATAGATCAGAACAAGTTGGACATAGAATTTCGTTAATAGCATCTAGGTAGGAGCAATAATGGAAACCATAATTCTGTACGGACCTTACTTACTAATCTCAGGTTGTATCTTTGGATTTTTTATGGCCTGGGGCATAGGAGCTAATGATGTAGCAAATGCAATGGGAACTTCAGTAGGTGCTAGGGCATTAACCCTTGCTCAAGCCATCTTAGTGGCATGTATATTTGAATTTGCTGGTGCTTATTTAGCAGGTGGTGAAGTTACTTCAACTATAAGAAAAGGGATTATTGACCCTAGCTTATTGCAAGATACTCCTGATTTATTAGTTTTTGGTATGTTGGCTGCACTCTTGGCAGCTGGAACATGGCTATTAATAGCTTCTTCTAGAGGATGGCCAGTTTCAACTACTCACTCAATAGTAGGGGCCATTGTTGGATTCGCAGCCGTAGGTATAAGTGTTGATGCTGTTAGCTGGTCTAAAGTGGGGTCTATAGTTTCAAGTTGGGTTGTGTCCCCATTAACGTCAGGAACCATTGCATTTCTAATTTTTCTCTCCGTACAAAAATTAATATTAAGTACTGATAAGCCCTTTGAAAACGCAAAGAAATACGTACCAGGGTATATGTTCTTAGTTGGTTTTGTTATCTCAATGGTAACTCTATTAAAAGGATTGAAGCATATTGGCTTACCACTTACATTTACAGAGAGTTTGACCTATTCAATTGCAATAGGAATTGTTATCTCTTTGATTGGTTCTTTCTTTCTGAGAAAGATTGAGAACACCCCCCAAACAAGAGGCGATGTTGTTTTTGATGGAGTAGAAAAAGTATTTGCTGTGCTGATGGTATTTACAGCTTGCGCCATGGCTTTCGCTCATGGTTCTAATGATGTAGCTAATGCCGTGGGCCCTTTAGCGGCTATAGCCAGCGTGGTTCAATCTGGAGGAGAAATAGCTGCTAAGTCAGCTATGCCATGGTGGATATTATTACTAGGTGCAGGAGGAATTGCCGCCGGTCTAGCAACTTTAGGTTATAAAGTAATTGAGACCGTGGGAAGAAATATCACTGAATTAACTCCAAGTAGAGGTTTTGCTGCTGAATTAGCTGCTGCCACGACCGTTGTATTAGCTTCTGGCACTGGATTGCCTATTTCAACCACTCATACTCTTGTAGGAGCTGTTTTAGGTGTTGGACTAGCGAGAGGGATAGCAGCTATTGATTTTTCAGTTGTTGGACGAATCATAGTTTCTTGGGTAGTGACTTTGCCGGTTGGTGCAGGACTCTCAATTATATTTTTCTTCATACTCAAAACTATATTTAGTTAGAACGACTTTTTTATAGCTTTACATTATTATTTGTATGATTATGTATATATGTGTGGGCGTTTTACATTACGCAATGTAGAAACTTTAAGATCTAGATACGGCGAGATAGATTTTGAACCTAGTTACAATCTTTCTCCTAATAATCCAATATTAATGCTTACGGATCAATTAAAATCAATCAATTGGTCCTTTACCCCCTATTGGGCGGATAAACCTTTTAATTTAATTAACGCTAGGGCTGAAACCCTTAACTCCAAGCCTTCTTTTGAAAATTCTAATAGATGTCTAATACCTGCAGATGGCTGGTATGAATGGAAGGTAGATGGTGAAGAGAAAGTACCTTACTTTCATCATGCCGATGGAGAGCTTTTCTTTTTTGCAGGAGTGTATGGTGGGTATAGAGGAAAGTTAGGTTGCGCTATAGTTACTATGGAGGCTTTGGAGACGGCTAAAGAAATCCATGAAAGAATGCCGTTTATAGTTGCAAGAAGTCATTTTAAAGAGTGGCTAGCAGGGAGTGATATCAATAGTTTTGATGAAACTTTAGTTAAAGCTATCAAACATCATGCTGTGTCCACCCATGTAAACAATCCAACCAACAATGATTCAAAGTGTGTTTTTCCAGTTAAAGATTAATTAGCTAGGTAAGATAGACACGCCCTTTTAGATTCACTTAAAAAAGCTGGGCTTAAACTCTTTTCAGATTTGTAGCCACTGTAAAGAGAAGATAAAAACATCTGAGTGGCTATTTGATTTTTAATGAGCTTAGTGCTCGGAGAAAGTTTTGAGATTTCTTCAGTAATTGCCGTGCTTAATAAATCTTCAGCAAATTTAGTAAAAAGAACTTCAGCAATTTCTTTATTTTGATTTATATAAATAGCAGTAACATCAATAATAATTTTGTAGTGTTCCGATACATTTGAATAAGTAACGTTTTCTAGGTTCTTTTTAATCAAGTTCATTAATTTTAAACAATGTTTTTCTGACAAAGCATCAACTATTGATTCATTACTTGGAAAGAATTTGTAAATGGAAGGCCTTTTCATACCAGAAATTTTAGCTACGTCTTGTATGGTTAAAGAATAATTTGATTCTGACTTTAGTATGTATTCTGCCGTTTCGAGAACTTTTTCAAAACGTTTTATGCTTCTCTTTTGTTGAGGTTTTATTATTTCTGAAGAAGATTCCATTTTATAAGTTAATCAGCCAATTCTGATAAATGACTATATACTTTATAAGCCAGGTACTACAGAAAAAATTAGAATGAAAATTAAGGGATATTTAAATCTATTTTCAGGCATGGTCATGTTAGAGCTTGGTAACTTGTCTTCGACTTTAGCGCCTTTCAATGTAGGAGTTATCTCAGATGGCTTTATAGCCTCATCTCAAGACTCAGGTCTTGTTGTTTCTTTAGAACTCTTTTTTGCAGCCATCGGTGCGCTTTTTTTTGGAGCTTCGAATCTTAAAGGTCAGAAGTTAGCTTTTGTAGGATGCTTTGTTGTAGTTGTTTGTTATTACTTGGGTTCTCTTTCAACTAGTGTATCTGAAATATTTCTTATCAAATCCTTTTCAGGATTAGGCTGTGGAATGTTAATTGCTAGTGGACACTCTATTTTGGCAGCTTCCAAAGAGCCTAACAGGACTTATGCTATGTTTACGGTTTTTGCCTCTTGTACAGGAGCAACATTAGTGTACTTTTCAAGTATTTGGATAGAGCAGGGAGGTTATGTTCAATTCTTCACTAACTTTGTTTTTATATACGCAGCTCTTTCATTATCTTTTTTATTAGCAACAAAACCGGATTCATCCTTAACTAGCGAATCTAATGATGGTAAGAATTCCAAACTTTATATATTTACTTGTCTTATTCTTGCCGTCCTCTTTTTTGAAGTTCCTTCAAGTGGTATCTGGGCCTTCATGGAAAGATTTGGTGTTGAAGATTTAGGAATGAATGTTTCCCGTGTCGGTGAAGTCATATCTATATCAATTATATTTAGTTTGATAGGGCCATTATTTGTAGGTTTAGTAGGAAATAGGCTCGGCAGAAAAATTCCTATCTTAGTTTGTCTATTTTTATCTAGTTTTTGTATTTACTTTATATTTGGAGTTGCCACGGTCGAGACGTTTTATTACGGAAATATAACTTGGAATATTATTTTTACAATAATGGTTATCTTTATACTCGGTGCTTCGGCAGATATAGATCCATCTGGTAAATTAGGATCCTGGCTAAATGCCTGCATGCTTC
>CAJWKH010000009.1 GCA_913042085.1 uncultured Gammaproteobacteria bacterium
TAAATACTAAACTAGCGAAAGATATAATTTTAAAGATTTATGAAGATCTAGACACTGACAAAACAATAGAGCCGAGTGATATACATCTATATTTAATGAAAGGCATGAATAATTTACAAAATGGAAAAGAGAATAGCGTTTCTCATATTTCTATACGCACACCTAATGTAGGGATTTCACCAAACCACGGAAATCAAGAGGATTACGTTTCAACTATTAAGAATAAGGTGCTTACTTTTGGAATTGGTCCTGCAGGAACTGGCAAAACTTTTTTAGCCGTTGCTTTGGCAGTTGAGAAATTTGTGAGTGGAGAAGTAGAAAAGATATTGCTCGTTAGGCCGGCCGTTGAGGCAGGAGAGAAGTTGGGCTTTTTGCCTGGTGATTTGAGTCAGAAGGTTGATCCTTATCTTAGACCTTTATATGACGCATTATATGAAATGCTTGGTTTTAAAGAGACCTCTCAACTGATCGAAAGGAATATCATAGAAGTAGTCCCTTTAGCCTTTATGCGAGGCAGAACTTTAAATAATTCGTTTATTATTTTGGACGAAAGTCAGAACGCCACAGTAGAACAGATGAAAATGTTTCTAACTCGTTTTGGATTCGGATCAAAAGTTGTTGTGACGGGTGATATTACTCAAATAGACCTTCCTAAAGATACCCTATCCGGTTTGGTCCATTCTCTAAAAGTCCTAAAAGATATTGACGATGTTGGTTTGGTTGAGTTTGATTCTAAAGATGTTGTTAGACATGGGTTAGTTCAGAAGATAGTTGAAGCCTATGGAAGATACGATAAATAAGTGACCTCAATCTTTCGAGTTGAAATTAGTGGAGAGCCTTCTGAGATACTGTGTACTCAAGAAGAGGCGATGGATTGGTTTGAGTGCTTAAGAGAAGAATATGATGACTCACTCAATAATTTAGAAAATTGTAGGTTAAATTTAGCTTTTTTATCAAAATCTGAAATCCAAGAGATTAATAAAACCTTTGCTGGGAAAGATAAGCCTACAAATGTTTTATCCTTTCCTTCAAGCGATGATATTAGTGAAGATAATTTTTTAGGAGATATAGCAATTTGTTCCGAATTGATAAGAGAGGAAGCAACTTCTCAAGGAAAGAAGATTAATCACCATTTAATCCATATTTTTGTGCACGGAGTTTTGCATCTATTAGGTTTTGATCATGATCAAAGTTCTAATGCAGAGAAGATGGAGTCCCTAGAAGTTAGAATCCTAAGTAAAATAGGTGTTGCCGATCCGTATTAAAAACATCTATGATGTGCATGTGTTTATAAATTGAGGCGTTAATGAACGACGAGCCCCCAAGTACTTCAGCTGAGTCTAGCAATAGACTTGGCATAAGAAAGAAAATCAACAATAAGATTAAAGAGGTTTACCAAAACTTTTCTTACAAACCACAAAATAAACAGGAGCTTGCAGGATCTATAAGGGATTCTAGCGAGAGAGGTGTTCTTGAAAAGGGAACATTGAACATGATAGAAGGGGCCCTAAGGGTTTCTACAGATAAAGTTAGAGACATCATGATACCAAAACCTCAGATGGTTTATGTTGACAGTGAAGAGCGTCCTGAAGACTTTTTGCCTAGGGTTGCTGAGTCAAGTCACTCAAGGTTTCCTGTAATAAACACTGAATTAGACAAAATAGAGGGTATTTTGCTGGCAAAAGACCTTCTCCCCTTCTTTTCCTCTGGAAATATTGAGGATTTTGAACTTTCTAAGAATATTAGACCTGCGATTCTAATACCGGAAAGCAAGAAGCTTAATATCTTGCTTGATGAGTTAAGGGCAGGAAGGAATCATATGGCTATAGTTTTAGATGAGTATGGAGGAATCACTGGTCTAGTAACTATTGAAGATGTTCTAGAAGAGATTGTAGGAGAAATTGAAGATGAGACCGATGAAGATAGCGGCACTTTGATCAAAGAAATTGCTAAAGATGAATACTTAGTATCTGCGTTAACCCCTATAGAGACCTTTAATGAAAAGTTTGATTCAAATCTTAGCGATAAAGACTTCGATACCGTGGGAGGGATTGTTATGCACCACTTTGCTAGATTTCCTAAACCTAATGACGCCATCAATATAGATAATCTCAGGTTCGTTATAAATTCTATAGAAAGAAGAAGAATTAAAAGAATAAAAGTTTCAAAGATAGCCTAATTTCCCTTTCTTAACTTACCTTCTCTATTTAAGATGAAGCTTATGCTCAAAACTTACATCATTGCAGTTCTTTTAGGCTTACTATTTTCTTTGGGCTTTGCTCCTAACGACCTGTGGTTTATATCTATATTTTCGCTAACTTTTCTGCATTATCTAATTCAAAAAGCTAATAAGAAAGAGCTTTTTTGGATCGGATATTCTTTTGGATTTGGTTTATGGTCAATAGGGATTTCATGGCTGTATGTAAGTATTTACTTCTATGGAAACCTAGGTTTTATATTATCTTTATCTTTAACAATAATTTTTATAGGAATACTTTCTCTTTACTCAGGTGTATCTTTACTGCTCTATCATTACCTAAGATCTAATTCTAAAATTAGCATATTATTTTCTTTACCCATTGCTTGGATAGTTATTGAATTTTTAAGATCAATATTATTTACTGGATTCCCTTGGTTAATATCAGGCACGATGTTAGCAGACACTTTAATAGATGGCTGGACCCCAATAATTGGAGCTCAGGGAAATACATTTTTACTGTTACTTCTTTCCTCATTCATATTTTTATTTGTTAAAGAAATTAAACGGTTCAAGGCCGCCCTACTCCCAGGAATTTTAATTTTTATATTGCTAGTCTCAAGTTTTAGTCTAAAGAAGATTGAGTGGACAGAATTTGATGGTTCGTTAAAAGCATCAATCATTCAAACAAATCTTGAATTGAAAGAAAAATGGAGCTCACTAGGTGTTGTTAAGACTAAAAGCATGATGGAGAGGGCTATAAATAATGGCGAAGAAGGAGAAATTATTGTTTTTCCGGAAACGGCACTTATTTTTAGCCAAAATGAGATAAAAGACTGGCTCACTTATATAGATCATAAAGCAGAACAAAAAAATATAACCCTGATAACAGGAATTATTGAGAGAGAAGGAAAATTTAAGGTTAGAAATAGAATTTTGGGCTTAGGATTAGCAAATACTTATTATGACAAAGTAAAACTAGTACCATTTGGAGAATTTATTCCTTTTGAGGGTATAACAGGTAATTTGTTTGATATTTTCGGTCTTCAATTAACTAACACCCTTCCTGGAGAGCATACAAAGCCAATAAATGCAGGAAATATAAGAATTTCAGCAAGTATTTGCTATGAGATTGCTTTTCCTGAGCTGATAAGAGAGACTGCTTCTGAAAGCAATTTAATAGTTACCATAAGCAATGATACTTGGTTTGGAAGCTCATACGGCCCTATTCAGCACTTAGAAATAGCTCAGAATAGAGCTTTAGAGCATAAAAAGACACTTTTAAGGTCTACAAATAGTGGAATTAGTGCATTTATATCAAAAAATGGTGAAATAATTGAAAGCCAAGGCTATTTTAAAGAAAAGTTACTGGAAAAAGAGATAAACTTATACAAAGGTAAGACTTTTTATGCAAAGTATGGAAATTTGCCACTTTTTATAATAATAAGTGTTATATTTCTTTTTATTGTAATAAAAAAGAGAAAATTAGATAATTTAGGTAGATAATTTTAAATAAAGAACATATGTCACATTATATATCTATAAAAATATCGGTAATAACAATATTATTTCTTATTTTTCTTAATTCTTGCTCTACTGTAATGACGGATAAAAGCTCAAAATACAAGAAAAACAAGGTTATAGATGAAATATTAGCTATAGATGAGTCATATAGTGACCTTGACTCACTTTTATATGTAAGCATTGAAGATCAAAATATGTATCTTTTAAGAAAAGGTACAATTTATAAAGTTTTTAAGATTTCTAGCTCTTATTATGGTACAGGTAGTGAAGCGGGTAGCTTAAAAACACCACTTGGAAAGCATGAAATATTTAAGAAAATAGGTGAAACCTTACCTATAAACGCAATATTAAAAGGAAGAGTTTGGAATGGAGCTATCGCAAATGTTATTACTGAGGAGATAGATACAGAGTTTGATCATGTAACTTCAAGAATTTTATGGCTTGATGGCCTAGAAATAGGTAAAAATAAAGGTTTAGGGGTTGATTCAAGGTCAAGGTACATTTATATACATGGTACGGCGGAAGAGGGGCTAATAGGGAAACCGGCCTCGGATGGATGCATAAGGATGTATAATTCAGAAGTAATAGAGCTATTTGACTTAGTTGGTGAGAAAGACCAAGTTTGGATATATTAAGTTTTTAACTACTAATAAAGGATTGTTATGAAGAAATTATTTATATTTTTGTTACTAATTACAGGAAATTATGTTTATTCGGACTGTCCCGAGGTCTTAGATCATGAAATTAGGCTATTAGACTCTTCAGAATCTGAAAATCTTTGTAAGTACAAAGACAAAGTAATTTTAGCTGTCAATGTAGCAAGTAGATGTGGTTTCACTTATCAATATGAATCTTTGCAAAACCTTTACAATAAGAATAAGGAAGAAGATTTTATAATATTGGGCTTTCCATCTAGAGATTTTATGTTTCAGGAGTATAGCGATGAATCCAAAGTGAAGGATTTTTGTAGTACAGAATATGGAGTAACTTTCCCGTTGTTTGCCACTTCTTCTGTAAAGGGTAGAAAGGCAAATACTTTCTTCAAGGCTTTAACTGAAAAATCTGGAGTTAAGCCTGGTTGGAATTTTCACAAGTATCTAATATCAAGAAATGGGGATGTTACTAGCTTTGATACTAAAGTAGAGCCTGATAGTGAAAATTTAGGGAATGCAATATCTAAGCTACTATAAGAAAGTGAGCACTTACTATCATCTATAGACCTTTATTATAGCTCTAATATATCTATACCCTGTTCTTTAGCATTAATAATTACGTCAGCTTTTCGGTTAGAAAAGATTCCATTTTCTACAACTCCAGGGATGTTGTTTAACTTTTCTTCCAGTTCAAAAGGAACCTTTATAGGGAATTTGTGTACATCAATAATTTGATTCCCGTTATCTGTAATAAAGCCATTCCTATAAACAGGCTTTCCTCCCATTTTCATGATTTCTCGAGATATAGCACTTCGGGCAATTTCTAATACTTCTATTGGTAAAGGAAATTTACCAAGCAAATCTGTATGTTTGCTATCATCAACAATACATATAAATTTGAGAGAAGAATAAGCTAGTATTTTTTCTCTAGTAAGAGCACCTCCTCCTCCCTTTATTAGTTCGAATCTATCGTTAAATTCATCAGCCCCGTCAATATAGAAGTCAATCGAGTGCACTTCATTTAAACCTAGTACCTTAATTGACGAATTCAAGTTTTTTTCTGTAGAAATAGAGCTACACACAGCTCCTTTTATGTCTATATCTGCAGAATTCAGTTCTTCTATGAAGAAATTAGTAGTTGAGCCAGTTCCTATACCTAAAACACTATCTTTATTAAGATTAGGTTTAATTAAGTCGAAAGCCGCTTTAGCAGAATTCTTCTTTTTAGTGTCTTGACTCATAAAATGCTTCTTTTAATGAATAATATTAAGCTATCATTATAATAGCGCGCTTTGCTACCATGCAGCTAGTATAGATTAATGAATTCTAATAAATTAAAGGCATATAATAAGTCAATCAGGGCATCTAATGTTTATGATGTTGCTGAAGTAACGCCTATTACCAAGGCAAATAGCCTATCAAAATCTTTAAAAAATAATATTTTTCTTAAAAGAGAAGATATGCAGCCTGTTTTTTCGTTCAAAATTAGAGGTGCTTATAACAAGATATCAAAGATTAAGAAGAAGGGTTCAAACTGGCCAGTTATAGCAGCTTCCGCAGGCAACCATGCACAAGGGGTTGCATATTCTGCTAAAAAGCTAGGTTTAAAATCTGTAATCGTTATGCCTATAACTTCTCCATTAATAAAAATTAATGCTGTAAAGAATTTTGGAGGCAAAGTGGTCTTATTTGGCGATAATTTTGATGAAGCCTATAACCATGCAACTTCATTAGCCAAGAAAGAAAATTATACTTTTATTCATGCTTACGATGATAAGGATGTTATAGCTGGACAGGGGACTATTGGAAAAGAGATTATTGAACAAACAGATTCTAAAATTGAAGCTATTTTTGTGCCCGTAGGAGGAGGAGGCTTATTAGCTGGGGTAGGGGCATATATTAAATCTGAGAACCCTGAAATCAAGGTAATCGGAGTTGAGCCAGATGATGCTGCCTGTCTAGATTTAGCTATTAAGAATAATAAAAGATTGTCACTTAAAGAAGTAGGCCTTTTTGCGGATGGTGTAGCAATTAAACAGATTGGTAAATTGCCTTTCTCGATAATAAAAGAATGGCTAGATGATGTAGTAACTGTATCTATAGATGAAATATGCGCATCGGTGCAAGATACCTTCCAAGAAACTAGAACTATTCCTGAACCCGCAGGAGCTCTAGCTTTAGCAGGTCTTAAGAAATATACAAAATCTAAAGGTCTTAAGAATAAGAACCTTATAGCAATTAATTCCGGTGCAAATCTAAGTTTTGATAGGTTAGGTCATATTGTTGAGAGAGTTCAGCTAGGAGAAAATAAAGAAGTTCTTTTTGGAGTAAGGATTCCAGAAGAGAAGGGCAGTTTCAGGAAGTTTTGCAAGCTTTTAGGAAAAAGAATGATCTCCGAATTTAATTACAGAGCTGAAGACAGTGAAGAGGCAACTATATTTGCAGCTTGTAGGTTTAATGACTCGAATCAGAGAGTTAAATTAATGAAACATCTACGATCAAAAGGATATTCGCCTATAGATTTATCGGAAAATGAAGTCGCAAAGCTACATGTTAAACATATGGTTGGCGGGAGAGCTCCTAAATCCGTTTCTGATAAAGGAGAGTATCTATTTAGAGTAGAATTTCCTGAGAGACCTGGAGCATTAGTAGATTTTTTAGATAAACTAAGTGATAACTGGAACATTACTCTTTTCCATTATAGAAACCAAGGTTCAGCATACGGAAGAGTCTTAGTAGGATTCGAATCCCAACCTAAGAACTACCTTAAGTTGATAAAGTATTTAGGAAAAACCGGTTTTAGATTTTGGGATGAGAGTAATAATCTTGCTTACAAATCTTTTTTAAAATAATTTTAATCTTTAAAGTTCAAATATTGATTAGGTGTTAGACATGCATCTGCCTTTACGTCATGTCCCTCTGGAAAACAACTTTCAACTTCTTGAAAGTCATAAGCCAATAGTATTAGTTGAGTTTTTTGGTTATTAGAAAGCTGACTTAGGGTCTTGTCGTAAAATCCTCCACCCATCCCAATCCTGTTTCCTTTAGAGTCAAAACATACACAAGGCAAGAAAATTACATCAAGTTCGTTTAAATCAACGATTGTTGATTTTCTTGGCTCTGGTATATCAAATCTATTATTTGTAAGAGGGTTGTCTATTTCAAAGAGCGCAAATTCAAGTATCTTGTTTTTTTTATTTTGCGAAATTATAGGTAAAAAACATTCAGATCCATCTTTAAGGAAATTAGAGATTAATGAAATAGTTGAGATTTCTCCATTGACCGGCCAATAAAGCGCTACTTTATTTGTGTTGTAAGAGTCTCCAACAGACTCCCATAATTGAACAAGAGATTTTTCTGAATCTAACCTTTCTTTTTTTGAAAGGCTTTTTCTTTTCAAGGAGATTTTTTTTCTGAGACTATCTTTCGTATTCATTCACGAGGAGTTTCCCAGATTACCGTTGTTATTTACTGCCCTGAACCGTAAAGTTCAAGGCGGTGATTTTGTAAATTTATCAGGCTTCCCAATTTTGGGCATGCACAACAAGAATTTTCCAAAATCTCCTAATTTTTTTATATCGGCTCGAGAGTAGTAAAAACTATCGAATAAACCAGGAAACTTAAGAAAGTATAACCCAATATTAAACTTATAAAGATAAACTTTTTAACTGACTTTTTACCTCTTCCGTTAGGCTATCAACTGAAGGAGAATCTTCTGAGTTTGCTTGAGGATTAGATAGGTTCTTTAAATATTCATTTGTTATGTTGAGTGCAGTTATTATGGCTGTTTTTTTCTCATCTAAGCCAGACCCTTCTTTTATCTCCCTAAGCTTTTCATCTAGAAACACAGCTGCCTGCTTAACGGCTTCAGCCTCTTCCGCAGGGCAAGCAATTTTATAGTTGGAGTCTAGAATCTTTACAGTTGTTACGTCTTTTGCCATTTTTAATCTTTATAACGTTTAATAATTTGGGATATACCTTTTTTTGCTTTATCTAGTGATTCTTCTAAATCTCTATTTTCTTTTCTAAGCGTAGAATTTTTAGTGGAAAGGTCCTCATTCACTTCCTTGAGTTGTTGGCTTACTTTTATAAGTTGCCTTACTTCCGTCTCTAGTTTTTGAAATTTTTCTTCTGACATTCTCTATTTCTTTTATCTAAGTTTAACTTTCAACTGTTTTTCTTGCTACCATGATTTAACTTTAAGTATAAAATTACAGCGTATGTTGGATAAGCAATTTAATTTTTCAGAAAGAAGGTCTGAATTATCGAAAAAAGTTTTAGATGATTCTGCCATTATAGTCGCATCTTCTCCTGTTAAATCTAGAATCTCAGACACTGACTATCTTTATAGACAGGATAGTAACTTTTATTATCTATCTGGATATGAAGAGCCTGAATCTATACTTTTAATTAGACCTTATGCCAAAAAAGATAACTTCATTATCTTTTGTCGAGATCGAGACCCTCTAAAAGAACAATGGGATGGGTTTAGATCAGGTCAAAAGGGTGCTGTTAAAGACTTTGGGGCCAACAAGTCTTTAAGTATTTCTTCTGTGGACTCTTTAATGCCTGAGTTGTTAGAAGGAGCTAAGAATATATATTATTCGATGAGCTCTCCTTGTGGCTTGGACAAAAGAATAAATGCATGGGTTGATCAGATAAGACTTAACACGAGGGCTGGTGCAGAACCACCTCAAAATTTGCTCTCTTTAGATTCAATAATTCATGAGATGAGATTGCTAAAATCAGATGAAGAAATTGAAGTCATGAAACAGGCTGCAGAGATAACAACCGAAGCTCACATAAGGGCCATGAAAGCAGTAAAACCAGGTATGTTTGAGTATCAACTTGAAGCAGAGTACCTCTATGCTTTTAATAAGAATGGAGCTAGAGCTCCAGCCTATAACTCTATAGTTGGCGGAGGGAATAATGCTTGCATATTGCATTACGCAGAGAACAACAGTGAGCTTAAAGATGGAGATGTGGTTTTAGTAGACGCAGGTTGTGAGTACAAATATTACGCCTCAGACGTCACTAGGACATTTCCTGTGAATGGCTCCTTTACTGAAGAACAAAAACAAATTTATTCAGTTGTGTTGGAAGCTCATAAACAGTCAATGGACCAACTCCAACCTGGCAATAAATGGAATTTGGCGCACGAAAAATCAGTAGAAGTTATTGTAGAAGGGTTGATTGATTTAGGAATAATTAAGAGCAGTAAACAAGAGGCAATAGATACAGGAGAATATTCCAAATTTTACATGCATAGGATAGGGCATTGGCTTGGAATGGATGTCCATGATGTGGGAAGTTATAAGCAAGACGGAGACTGGAGAGATCTTGAACCAGGAATGGTTATGACCATAGAGCCAGGTATCTATATTTTGGATTCATTAGAAGGGGTTGAAGATAAATGGAAGGGAATAGGTGTACGTATTGAAGACGATGTTCTTGTAACCAAGGAAGGTTTCGAAGTCTTAACTCCTGACATTCCAAGATCTATTGAAGAAGTAGAAAGCACCGTTCAATCCTAAGTGAAATACGAAGCTATTATTGTTGGAGGCGGCGTAGCAGGAGCATCGCTTGCTCTTTTATTGGGGCAGGCTGGAATGAGAATATGTTTATTGGATAAAGGAACTCCATCTAGAGTGCATCAATCTGATCTTTTTAAAGGGAAAACAGCTTCGTTAAATCTAGCCTCCATAGATTTGTTTAAAAAGATGGGAATATGGGAAAAGGTCGATCAGCACTCTAAAGAATTCACAAATATTGAAGTTTGGGACTCTGAAGGATCTTCTGCCATTACTTTTAATGCTCAAGATATTTCAGAAAGTAAATTGGGTAAGGTTGCTCATAATAATAATATATTGAGCTCAATATTTGATTTACTTCGTAAGCTTCCAAACATAGATATTTTGGAGAAGGAGTCAGTGCTATCAATTAATAATGGCACGGAGTCGATTGAGATAAAAACAGACTCCGGATTAGATTTAATGGCTAATTTGGTTGTGGGCTCTGATGGGTCAATGTCATCAATTAGAAGCTTATCGTCCATACCTATACGAACCTGGAGCTATGAACAGACAGCTATTGTTTCTCTATTGGAGTCAGAAATACCCATTAATAAAACCGCCTATCAAATTTTTACCAGCACCGGACCTATAGCTTTGCTTCCGGTGACCGTAGAAGGGGAAGACTTGGCCTCTTTGATTTGGTCTGCTGATAAAGTTTATGCAGAAAAATTATTAACTTTAGAAGATTCTGAGTTTTTAGAAGAATTAAAACTTAAGACAGAAGGTAAACTAGGTTACTTCAAGATTCGTGAAGCAATATCTTCATTTCCACTTCATCAATTACATGCGAAAGAGTATTTTGCAGACAGGACTGTCCTAGTTGGGGATTCAGCTCATACTATACATCCTCTTGCAGGGCAGGGTTTAAATCTAGGTTTATCTGACGTAATAGACCTTTCTGAAAGAATATTATCACTTAGGAGAGAGGGAAGAGATATTGCAGACGCGAAAATGTTAAAAGCCTATAGCGATTCGAGAGAGAAAGTAACCCTTAGGATGGTGGCATTGATGGAGGGTTTTAAGAGAGGCTTCGGATCTATGAATCCCTGGGTAAAGCTAGCAAGAAACGTTGCTTTCAGTGTTGCAAACGAAACTAAATTCTTAAAAAAGAAGTTTATTAAGGAAGCTGCGGGTATTACTTAATTTTTGATTCCGTATAGAGAACGTGTTTTCTTATAACGGGATCAAATTTTTTAATTTCCATTTTATCTGGCATCGCAGATTTATTCTTATCCGTTGTGTAAAAATGTCCGGTACCTGCTGAAGAGACTAGTCTTATTTTTTCTCTCATATCTTTTCTCCTCGAGCTCTTATATCTGCAAGAACTTTATCTATACCATTCTTATCAATTGTCCTCATCCCGTTAGCAGATACAGTTAAGCTGATATACCTGTTTTCAGATTCAACCCAAAACTTGTGCTTATGCAGGTTTGGCTGGAAAGTTCTCTTAGTGCGGTTCTTGGCATGAGAAACATTATTACCGGCTTGAGGTTTTTTCCCAGTTACTTGACAGATTTTCGACATAGTACTTTTATAAATTTTCTATAATGAAGGCGCGTTTTATACCAGAACCACTACCAGCAAGCAAGATTAAGACTGTATAATCCTTCTTTTTTTAAAATAGAATTTTGAATTCATTAGCAAATAAAAACGTTTTATTAGGTGTAACTGGCGGTATAGCAGCTTATAAGTCAGCCGAAATAGTTAGGCATCTGAAGAAATCAGGGAGTTCTGTTCGTGTTGTTATGACCGAGTCTGCTAAAGAATTTATTACTCCTCTAACTTTACAAGCTTTATCCGGAAACAGAGTTTCTAGTGAGCTTCTTGATGCAGAAGCAGAGGCTGCTATGGGTCACATTGAGTTAGCTAAATGGGCTGACGGCATACTTATAGCTCCTACTACTGCAAATTCTTTGGCTAGATTGGCTTCTGGAAGAGCGGATGATCTACTTTCAAGTATAACTCTTGCTTTTGATGGCCCTATTTCTTTAGCTCCAGCAATGAATCAGGCTATGTGGAGTGATAAAAGAACTCAGGAGAATTTAGATAGTCTAATTAGTAAGGGCTTTAAAGTTTGCGGACCAGGTTCAGGCGAGCAAGCATGCGGAGATATTGGATTAGGGCGAATGTTAGAACCTATAGAAATATTAGAATTGTTCTCTTCTTCCTTTACTCAAGGCGCAATGTCAGGAAAGAACGTATTAATAACAGCAGGCCCTACGCAAGAGCCAATTGACCCCGTTAGATTTATTACTAATAAAAGTTCAGGAAAAATGGGTTATAGCCTGGCAGAAGCTGCTATTGAGTCGGGAGCAAGAGTTACGTTAATCAGCGGACCCGTTAACTTAGAAACTCCTCCCAATTGTCATAAGGTCTCTGTAGAGACTGCTAAAGAAATGCACGAGGCTGTTATGCACCATATAAAAGGCAAAGACGTTTACATCGGCACAGCTGCCGTTTCTGATTACAGTCCTGTAGAAGTTAAGAATTCTAAAATCAAAAAAGATGGTAGTAGGTCTCCATTAAATCTAAAGCTTAAAGAAAATCATGATATCTTAAAGTCCGTTAGTGGTTTAGAAGAAAGACCTTATGTTGTTGGATTTGCAGCGGAAACAGATGGCTTAATAGAGAACGCAGAAAACAAGCTTAAAAATAAAGGACTAGATCTAATTGTGGCTAATGATGTGTCTAATGAAGAAATCGGATTTGAATCTGATGAGAATGAAGTTACTCTAATAACCAAGACAGATCAACAACTTATACCAAGACAGAGTAAGAAGAAGATTTCAAAGAAAATAGTAGAGTTTATTTCTAGGAGGATTAATGAGCAAAATAACTAGACCCGAAAAGGTAGGAGTTTCATCAGAAAAACTTGAGAATATAGGAGAGTCCATGCGCTCCCTAATTGAAGCGAAGAAAATTCCAGGGACAGTCACTTTAGTGGCCAGAAGAGGAGAGGTTGTTCATTTTGAAGCGAATGGAATGAGAGATATAGAAAGAGGCCTACCAATGGAAAAAGATACTATCCATAGGATCTATTCTCAATCTAAACCAATTACAGGAGCTGCATTGATGATGCTCTTTGAGGAAGGCAAGTTTCTAATGACTGACCCAATCTCAAGATATTTCCCTGAGTTTTCTGAAATGCAGGTATTCGCAGGTGAAGAAGGAGGCAAAATGAAGACTGAAGCAGCTTCTTCTCCTATTACCATTCAGCAACTTGCTACGCATACCTCAGGTCTGTCTTACTCTTTTATGCCCGGACCTGTAGGCTCTATGTATGTTTCTGAGGAGACTGAACGTGGGCTAGGAAATGTTCCAAGTGCTGGAGGAGAGTTCTTCACCAGCGGTACTAAACCACCTTTTAATAGCCTAAGAGAATGGACCAAAGCGTTGGCAGAGCTTCCTTTAGTAGCTCAACCAGGAACTATTTGGAATTACAGTGTGGGCATGGATGTCATGGGTGCTTTAATAGAAGAGCTCTCTGGAAGGACATTTGGCGAGTTCTTAGAAGAGAGAATCTTTGGCCCTTTAGGCATGGAAGATACAGGTTTTATGGTTCCAGAAGAAAAACTTGATAGGTTTGCTGCGAACTACGGTCCCATTCCAGAAAATATGATGTTAATGGATGATCCTGAGAAGTCAGGCTACAGAACTCCGCCCCAACTTGAGTCCGGCGGAGGGGGTTTAGTAAGTACTGTAGGAGATTATCTAAAATTTGCTCAGATGTTATTAAATAAAGGTGAATACGAGGGAAAAAGATATTTGGGGAAAAAGACGGTTGAGTATATGACTTCTAATCATATGGGTTCAGAGAGCGCTGACGAGGGCTTAACCAACTTATTTAATATGCTTGGAAGTGGTTATAGAGTTAGGGGCATGGGTTTTGGTGTTACAGGATCTGTTGTTGTAAATCCAGCTCTTTCTGGATTACCAGTTTCAGAAGGTGTTTATAGTTGGGGTGGAGCTGCAAGCACACACTTTTGGATTGATCATAAAGAAGATCTTATAGGTATTGTTCACACTCAACTTTTACCAGACGGAACATACCCAGTAAGAGAGCTTATGCAGTTAGCTACATATCAGGCTATTATTGAGTAGAGGTTAAAAAAAAGACGCATTAAGCGTCTTTTTAAGTTTTGAGTTTCAACTATTTATCTTCAGAAGTTTCTTCTTCAGCAGGAGCTTCTTCAGCCACAACTTCTTCAGCAGGAGCTTCCTCTTCAACAGGAGCTTCCTCTTCAACAGGAGCATCAGCCGCTGGAGCAGCTTTTGTTTTATTCCCGAAACGTTTTCTGAATTTATCAACCCTTCCACCAGTGTCTACAAGCTTTTGCTTACCTGTATAAAAAGGGTGGCAATCCGAACAGACATCTAACTGTAAATCTTCTGCTAGAGTTGATTTGATTTCAATTACGTTACCGCAACTGCAAGTTGCTTTAATTTCTTTATAATCTGGATGTATACTTTCTTGCATCTTATTAAGTTTCAAATTTAGATCGCGCACTATACACCAGACCAAGAAAACAAGGCAAATGCTAATATGGAGTCAATAGGTTTAGAATAAGTTTATGTCTTTACAACAAGTAGAAGTTTTAGTGCCAATACCAATACTAGAGAAGTTTTCTTACTTGTTGCCCTCTCAATACAAAGACAGTCCCCCAAGGCCAGGAACCAGAGTAATAGTGCCGTTTGGAAACAGAAATCTTGTTGGCGTTGTGTGGGACGTTAAAAAAAACATTACTGCAAAGGGCAGAAAGTTAAAGAATATAAAAGAGGTATTGGATCATAAACCTTTATTGGACAAAGAGTCTTTAGAGTTGGCTGATTGGGCATCTCGTTACTATCACTACCCCCTAGGTGATGTTATTTCTTATTTCTTTCCTCCTCCTATAAGAAAAGGAAAAGAGGCAAAATTTGCAGAGGTTAAATTTCTAGAATTGACTAGCAAGGGCGATTTCTTAAATATAGATGACCTTTCCAAAGCTCCTAATCAAAAGAAACTGATCGAGATACTAAAGGATAAGAGGGAGCTATCTCAAAAGGCTGCGGCAGCTTATGGAGTCAATACGTCTTCGATCAATGCATTAATCGATAAAGGTCTAATTTCAAGATACGTTAGAGAACTATCCCCTTATAAAAAGGAAGAAGTTCTAGATGTCGGCAGTGCAAAGAAAAAATTGAATGAGGAACAAAAGTTTGCGGTTGATTCTATTATTAAGTCAGAAAACCGTAATAAAGTTTTCCTTTTAAATGGAATTACAGGAAGCGGAAAAACAGAAGTTTATCTTCAAGCTATCCAAGAAGTAATAAAGAAAGGCAAGCAAGCCCTCATCTTAATTCCTGAAATAGGTCTAGCCCCTCAAGCTGAAGAAAGATTTAAGAAATACTTTGGCGAAAGAGTTTTATCGTTTCACTCTGCTAAGAATGATAGAGAAAAGGTAGATGCTTGGCTGGGGGCCTCAAAAGGGTTGATAGATATTATTATTGGCACGAGATCAAGCGTATTCATGCCCATGAAGGATATTGGAATAATTGTTATTGATGAGGAGCATGATTTATCTTATAAGCAAGTAGATAGGTTTAGATATTCAGCAAGAGATATAGCTCTTTATAGGGCTAAAATAGAGAAAATACCTGTAGTTTTAGCTTCAGCAACTCCTTCACTAGAGACCCTCAATAATTCATTAGAAGGAAAATACGAAATATTGAATTTGACTAAAAGAGCTACTGGAGCAAGTCTTCCTAAATATTTACCCGTTGATCTAAGAGGTAAAGAATTAAAAGAAGGTTTTAGTGATGAGTTGATTGAAACCAGCGAAGAAGAATTAGAAAAAGGTAATCAAGTTCTTATTTTCTTAAATAGACGAGGCTACGCACCTTCCTTAATTTGCAAAACATGTGGATGGTTATCGAATTGCGATAGATGTGATGCACTTATGACGATGCACAAAAGACCCCCGAAATTACAATGTCATCATTGCGAATCTCAAAAGGATGAGCCGAAAGTATGTCCTTCTTGCCAATCCAACGACTTCTTATCTTATGGTTATGGAACAGAAAGAATAGAAGAATTTCTTAACAAGAGATTTTCGAAATTTCCTGTTCTTAGAATAGATAGCGATTCAACAAGAAAAAAAGAATCTATGAATGAATATCTTGATTTCATTAATTCAGGTAAGCCGATGGTTCTCTTGGGTACACAGTTACTTGCTAAAGGGCACCATTTTCCTAACGTAACTCTTGTAGGAATACTGGATGCAGATTCTGGATTATTTAGTGCAGACTTTAGAGGTAGTGAGAGGGTGGCTCAGCTAATGACACAAGTGGCTGGCAGAGCAGGTAGAGATAAAAAGCCAGGGAAAGCAATTTTACAGTCTTATTGCCCCGATCACCCTCAAATAGAAGAGCTTATCAAAGGTAGTTACGAGAGCTTTGCTAAAAATTTATTGTTAGAAAGGAAATCTGCTAAGTCGCCGCCTTTTACTTTTCAAGCCAAGATCCAAGCTGAGTCCGCTAATAGTTATGTAAGTAGAGATTTCATAAAGACCCTTATCAATAAACTAAAGAAATCTAAGACTTACCCTAAAGATATTAGAGTTATAGGGCCTCTTCCCGCAATTATGGAAAAAAAATCTGGAGCTTATAGGTGGGAGTTGAGTGTTCTTTCAGGTAGCAGAAACTCATTACATAAGTTCTTAGATCTAAGTCAAGCTAGTCTATACAACCCAAAAACCAGCAAGAAAGTACGTTGGTCTATTGATGTAGACCCTTTATCTTCAATTTAAATCTACACCTGTTAATTCAGAGCTTACAGACCACAATTTTTCTGCTTGCTCTTCGCTTTTGGCTGCTCCCAGAAGTTTTTCAATTTTACAATCGACAAAATATTCACCAGTAACATCTTCAACTTCCGGAGAGGCACAAAGATAAATAGAAGTTTCTGCTCCTTTATCAGTCTTTTTAGCAAAAGGTCTACCAAGATTCATCAAAAATTTTACAAAGGATCCTTTGTTGTTTTGCCCTATACCAGTATCTACGTATCCTGGGTGTAGGCAATTAACAGTTATATTATTATTTTTAACTTTAGAGGCTAAACTTCTAGTAAAAAGAATGTTAGCTAATTTAGATTGTCCGTAAACTTTGAAGGGTTTGTAGTCTTCTTTAGATTGCAGATCTTCAAAATTCATTTCTTTCACAAATCTATAGCCCATGGAGGCAACATTCACAATCCTTTTCCCGCCAGACTCAATCATTTTTTCAATTAATGATAATGTAAGGGTGAAATAAGCTAAGTGATTTACGGAAAATACCTCTTCTAGTCCATCAACAGTCTCTGCTCTCTCTCGATTCATAATCCCCGCGTTATTGAGAAGTATATGTAGAGGTTTGCCTAGAGATAGAAATTGATCCGCAGCTTTCTTTACCTCGCTGAGCGAAGATAAATCAGCAATAATAGCCGTAACCTCTCTACCTGTCTCTGACATTAGCTCTTGCTGTAATTTTTCTGCTTTTTCTTTATTCCTGGCAATAAAAACAATTTCAGCTCCCATTTTATTGAGAGACTTAGCTGCTTCGAGCCCAATTCCATTGGTTGCTCCTGTTATTAAACAAACTTTATTTTCTAAATTTTCATTCATGGTCTTTGCCTTTTTCTATTCTGAGTATAAGATTAGTGAGGTGAGTCTATACGATAAATACATACTTCCAAAATTTCTAAATTGTGCTTGTGGTTCAAAGCCAATAACCTACCAAAGAAAGAAGGTAGTTCCTTTGTCAGAAGGAAATGTATTAGAGGTGGGGATAGGTTCGGGCCTTAATCTTCCTTACTACGACCATTCTAAAGTCGATCAAATATGGGGCCTAGACCCTTCTGAAGAACTCAGTGTCATGGCAAAAGAGACGGCGAAAGAAGAAGGTCTAGAGATTAACTTTATATCTTGCGGGGCAGAAGAAATTCCTCTTCCAGACAATCATTTTGATAGCGTATTGATTACTTACACCATGTGCACTATTCCAGAAGTCATAAGAGCAAATATTGAAATTAAAAGGGTTCTTAAAGATGGGGGAAAATTAATATTTTGTGAGCATGGAGTAGCACCAGATGAGAATATCGTTAAGTGGCAATCTAGAATAAATCCTATATGGGGAAAAATAGCTGGTGGTTGTAATATTAATAGAAATATTCCTCAGATAATTGAAGAGTCCGGATTTAAGATCGAACAGATGGAAGAAATGTATCTTCCTAGCACACCAAAGATAGCTGGTTACAATTATTGGGGATTTGCTGTAGGAAATTAATAAGGTTCCATGCCAAGAATGACGAAACAAACATTCATTTTATTTGTATTGGTCTTTTTTGTTTCAGTATCTGCATCTGAAGAAAAAATCTTCTCTCATAACGGACTAGAAAGGTCTTATCATTTGCATATTCCTCAGGATTTGGAAGACAAAGCTCCTTTAGTAGTTGTTATACATGGTTATACAAGTGCTGCAGAAAATATTATGTCTTATTCTAAGATGAATGAAGTTGCTGATCGTGAAGGCTTCGCTGTGATTTATCCTCAAGGAACGATTGATAGTCAGGGAAATTCTTTCTTTAACGTTGGTTATGAATTCAACAAAGATTCAACAATAGATGACGTTTCTTTTATTAGAGAACTAGTAATACACGTTAGAGATACGTATCAACTAAGCGAGAAGAATATTTTTGCTACTGGAATGTCTAATGGAGGTGACATGAGTTACCTATTGGCTTGTACTTCTTCAGATTTATTTAAAGCAGTTGCACCAGTTGCAGGAGTTATGATGAAACAAACTTTAGATAACTGTAATCCTAAAAAACCAATTCCAGTTTTTGGAATCCATGGAACCAATGACAAGATTTCGTTGTTTCAAGGTGATATCGAGAATAAAGAAGGATGGGGTCCTTACTATGGTTTGCCTGAAACAATTCAGTTCTGGGCTGATAAACATAATCTAGACAAAAGTGAATATATTCAGATCGCATCGAAAGGCGAGGGCGATCAGAATGATATTATCTTTGAGCGTTATTGGTCAGAAGACAACATAAACGAAGTCTGGTTATATAAAATCGTTGACGCAGGTCATATATGGCCAGGATTTAGAATTAGATGGTGGCAGAACCCTTTAGCGTGGTATTACATGGGATCAGGCAACGATGATATAAATGCAAGTGAAGAAGTTTGGAAATTCTTTCAGCAATTCTTATCTGAGGGGTGAGGCATTCAGGAACCAACCTAATCAAAACTCTCCTCATCTTGTTCGCAAGCCAGAACCCGTTTTCTTATTAGACCATAAAATATCTTTATTTTCGGCATCGATAAATTCATAGTTAGCGACTGTGGGCTGACTCATTACGAGTCTTAGGTATCCAGGAGTTTCTATATTGAATTTCCCTAACTCTGTCTCTTGTGGAGAGCCTCCAGGAAGGGCCCCTGTTGCGCTTATAAGCTGTAAGGTATTTTTATGATCACCTTCATCTGCTAAGACATGATTGTGACCCGTGATATAAATATCAAAGGTTCCAAAAACATATTTCTCTAAAAAAATTGCTAATTGTGGATTTGCTCTGTCTCTATCACCCGAACTAAATAATGGGTGATGAGCAACTGCGATAGCAAAATCACATTGACCTTTCAATCTTTCAACTTCTTTTTTAAGCCATCTAATCTGACTTCCTCTTTTATAAAAATAATATAACTTATCAAAAATAGTTGTATCTAAAGCAAAAAAGCATAACTTACCGAAATTCTTAGTATAGAAATTGCTGGGGTGATGAATAGAGGGGTAATCTTTTGCAACTTCAAGATAGACATTAGGATCACCTTTATAGTCATGATTACCAATAGTTAGATAAAAAGGAATTTCTGTTTCTAAAAATGGCTTAAAGGGTTTTAGGAAACTTTCTTGCAGTTCTGGGTCATCCATCGACTGGACTCCAAGTTGCGTTATGTCTCCAAGATGCCAAACCACCGAACAATCAGAATTAGCCAGAGCCTTTACTACCTTTGCCTGAGTAGGGTTTACTTCACCTGCATCTCCAACAAAGCAAAATATTAGCTCTTCACTTTCTTTTGATAGGATATGGTTTAGAGGAAAAAGAAACAAAGAAAGAATTATAACTTTTAAAAATTTCATAGCGTTATCCTTATATTTCTTTTATCCAACTGCTTGTCGTCGCTGTGCGCTATTTCAATAGTATAGTCTGGTTGAGGAAGAAGCGATTGAGCGTTTTCTGGCCATTCAAATATGCATACAGAATTTTCTTCTTCTAGGTATTCCCCTATGCCAATTTCTTCTAGCTCACGAGGACTATTTATACGGTATAAATCAAAATGAAATACTTTTAATTTTTCTGCTTCATGTATTTCCACAAGATTATAAGTAGGACTTTTAACTAATTCTTTGTACCCAAGACCCTTCATTAATCCTTTTGTGAAGGTAGTTTTGCCTGCACCTAGATCGCCTTCCAGAAATACAACGATCGATCTACTTAGATTCTTTCCTAATAGATTATTAGAAAATGCAGAGCCAGCTTCTATAGTTTGTTTTTCACCTGAGGTTTGAATCTCTTTACTCATATTTTAGTAATTGCCTTAATTCTTCCAATACGTCAGATGCAAGGAGTCCAGCCTCCCCTGTATCTAAACTCTTCAAATCAGCAGCTTTTGCATGAATATCAACTCCTAATTCAGCAGCCTCAATAAGACTTAGTCCTTGAGCTAAAAAACCAGCAATTATTCCAGTAAGAATATCCCCCATTCCTCCGCTTGCCATTCCAGGGTTTCCAGCCTCGCATATTCCTATCTCTTGTTTACCGCCTTTTCTGTAGCAAACTAAACTTCCAGATCCTTTTAATACAACTACACAATTAAATTTCTTTTGTATAAGCGAAACAGCTTCAAATCTGTTTGATTCTATTTCATCTATTGATTTGCCAAGAAGCCTAGATGCTTCACCAGGGTGTGGCGTCATAATGAGATTTTTGGGCAATTTTGCTGATAATTTCAGTTTAGTTAATAAATTTAAAGCATCGGCATCCATGACAACGGATATTTTCCTTTTATTTGCTTCCCAGAAGACTCTTTGGAGCATTTGTTCTGACCAAGCCGTTTGCCCAAGCCCCGGTCCTATAGCGATGACGCTAGGCTTTTCAAGATATTCTTCAAGGTCTTGTCCAGAATCTACACCTACTGTCATTACTTCAGGGCATGATAACAAACTAGCCTCTAAGTGTTCTGGTCTGGTGCCAAGACCAATAAGACCAGCTCCAGAAAATGCTGCTGCTTTAGCAGCAAGAATAGCTGCCCCTCCATAGCCTTTATTCCCTCCAACCACGAAAGTATGTCCAAATGCACCTTTATGAGAATTTTGATCCCTTAATATTATTTTATGAAGATGATCTTCCATATTAATTAGATGAGATGTGCATGAAACTTTTGAGAATATTTTTTTAGGTATATCTAAATCAGAATAAAGAACTTCTCCAGACAGGGCCTTCCCTTCGCTGGTGAAACAACCTCTCTTTTGAGCTACAAAAGTGCAAGTTATATCTGCAATCACACTAGGTTCGTTAGCAAAACCTGTATCTGAGCAGACTCCTGAGGGTATGTCCAAAGACATTACGGGGTACCTGTCTCCAAGCCTATTGAGAGATAGAATAGCTTCTTTTATATTTTTTCGAAGGTCTCCTTTTAGACCGGTGCCTATAAGAGCATCTACTAGAACTGCTTTTCGAGAAATTCTTAATTTTGATAAAGAGTTAATGTTAATTATCTTTACCCCATTACTTTTTGCTTCATTAAATGCTTTCTTAGAAACTCCTTTAAGTTCTTTAGTTGGATTGCACATAACAATGACGCTCGATAGACCAAATTCTTTGGCGTAACTAGCAAGTAAGAAACCATCGCCAGAATTTTTACCCTTTGCACAAAAAACCAAGACTTCTTCTACATTATTAAATTCACTTACTAATGCGTCTAATGAGAATTCAGCTGCTGATTGCATAAGAGTGAATCCTGTTTCTTCAGTTTCTTTTATTGCAAGTGCATCAATCTTTTTTGTTTCTTTAGATGTGTGTATCTTCATTTGCTTTGAATCTATCAAATAGTTTGTAGAATTATAGCTCTAGGGCATCTCTAAAAACTAATTTAAAAAGGCAGAACTTCCCTTCTGAGATAGCAAGAGAGCATGTAAACTGCGCTATACAAGAACAATTAAGGAAAGTTAATGAGTGATATTGAAATAATACTTGAACCTCAGGACGAGTTTAATCATGAACCTGATGAAGCTTCAAATTACAACGAAAGCATGTATTTCAATGTTTTTGACCATGAAAAGAAGATGGGAGGTTGGTTTAGGTTGGGCAACAGACCTAATGAGGGCTATGCTGAAATGACTTGCTGCATTTATCTTCCTGACGGAAGGATAGGCTTCATGTTCGGAAGGCCAGAAATCTCAACCAATGAATTCTTTGATGCTGGAGGAATGAAATTCGAAGTGATAGAACCCTTTAAATCTCTTCGAGTTAATTACAAGGGGAAGATATTACTCCTAGATAATCCAAAAGATATGTTAAACCCTGGAAAGGCTTTCAAAGAAAATCCAAGAGTAGAATGCGAAGCTGACATAAAGATTAGCGGAATTTCACCCATGTTTGGCGGCCAGGCGGTAAGAAAGGACGGAACAAGTTTAGAGAAAGATCCTGAAAAAAGTTTTTCAAAAGCTCATTACGAGCAACACACCTCTGGAAAAGGAACCATAAAAATAGATGGAGAAGAATGGACTGTGGATGGTTTGGGTCTTAGAGATAAGAGTTGGGGCCCAAGATATTGGCAAGCTATAGAATGGTACAGGTGGTTAACAATCAATATAAATAAAGATATAGGTTTTATGTTCAGCATAGTGCATCAAAGCGAAGACTCCGAAAGAAGAGGTGGGATAGTTCTAAAAGATGGAAAATATGAATCTATTAGAGATTGTAAGATTGAAACTAATTACGATGAAGATAATTTCCAAAAAACATTTACTGCTTGGGCTAGAACGGATGAAGATGAATATGAAGTTCAAGGAAAAGTTTTATCTTTAATTCCTTTAAGGAATAGAAGAAATACTCCAGATGGAGAAAGTTTAGTTACTCGCATAACCGAAGGTATGACCGAATACACTTATAAAGGCATAGTTGGATATGGCATGTCGGAATATCTTGATCAAGTAATTGATGATAAACCCATCGGACCTTAATACATGAAAATTAGTGCAGTTGATCAGTCACCAATATTTTCAGATACCAATGCCAATCAAGCTTTACAAGAGACTACGGAACTAGCTAAGCACTGTGACTCTTTAGGGATGAATAGGTTTTGGGTTGCTGAACACCATGGATCTTCTTCTTTCGCTGGCTGTTCTCCTGAAATCTTAATTCCTCGTTTAGCGTCTGAAACAGAAAACATCAGAATTGGTTCAGGTGGAGTGATGTTAATGCATTACAGTCCCTATAAAGTAGCTGAGAATTTTAGGTTATTGGAATCTTTGTTTCCCGACAGAATAGATCTAGGAGTAGGTAGGGCTCCTGGTAGCGATCCGTATCAAGCTGGAGCATTAGCTTATGGATCCAAGACAACTGGCCCTGAGTATTTTTCTACAAAGATGAATGACCTTAAATCTTTTTTAGAGGGCACTGCTTCCTCTACAAATTCTTTTGAGAACGTTAATGTGACTCCCGGTCTAGGTGAAATGCCTGAAGTTTGGTTATTGGTCTCTTCTCAACAAGGAGCTGAGTTCGCAGCACAATTTGGATTACCTATGTCTTTAGCTTATTTTATTAATCAAGATTGTTTGGAGTTTGCTAAATATTATAGAGATAATTTTGTTCCTTCTGTTTTCTCTAGTGAACCCAGAATTAGTGTAGGTATATTTTCTATATGTGCTGAAACTGATGCTGAAGCAGAGGAGTTAGCCTTAAGTGCTTCTATGTGGAGACAAAACAGTCAAAGAGGCTTGTTCGCTCCATTTCCTACTTTAGAAGAAGCTAAAGGATCAATAAAACTTAATAATACAGAAGATAAAGAAAATAGGACCTTCATAGGGAGTCCTAAAACAGTTAAAGAAAAGTTACAACCTCTAATAGATGAGGCGCAACCAGAAGAATTAAAGATTATCACCATATGCGAACCATTTCTGGCAAGAAAGAAATCTTATGAATTAATAAAGAGTATCTTCGACGCAAATTAAATGGAATTAATACATTCTAGATTACTAAGTAACGGTACCAAATGGCATTTGAGTTGTTTGAGTATATTATATTTATCACAAGGGCTTTCAGCGGGATTTCTTCTTGCCTTAACAACCTATTTAGCCACTAAAGGCGCTTCTTTGGTTGATATTTCTTTACTGCTTTCAATAACGTTGTTGCCTTGGACTCTTAAAGTCTTTTTTGGTCCAATTATAGATTCTTTAACCGTTAAAAGATTTGGCAGAAGAAGGTTTTGGATAATATCAAGTCAGATTATTATGATTTTAGTGTTGTTACCTCTACTCTTTATAGATGTAACCGAAGTCTCTTCATTACTAATCGCTATCTTTACTGTACATAATCTATTTGTAGCTACATGCGATATAGCAACAGACGCTTTAGCTGCCGATAGTTTAAAGGAATCAGATCTAGCAAAGGCAAATGGTTATATGTGGGGTAGCAAAATCATTGGACGTGGATCAGGGATGTTAATTTCATCCAGTTTGTTATTCAGTTATGGGTTTAATGTAAGTATTTTCTTTTTAATATCTTGCATGACATTGGTATTTATTTTTCCTTTTATTTCCTCGGAATCAGGACATAAAGAGGGAGCAGAAGGAAATCAAGAGTACAAAAATGTTCTCGGATTAAAATTTCTTCTCTCAGAAATTTCTCGAGGCTTGCTAAATAAGACTGCTATCGCAGCTGTAGCATTCATGTTATTTAGTAATATCGCTATTGGTATTTTTGACGTTACTTATAATAAGTTTTATCTAGAAGTTATAGGTATGACGGGAGAAGATATAGGCTCTATAAGACCTACTGGCATGTGGCTCGGTGGTTTAATAGGCTTTTCTGTTGGTTTAATATCTTTTTATCTTGGTAAAAGATTACTGCTTGTCAGTTTTATTGTATCTCAGCTTCTTCTTTTTATTTTCTTGAGTACTTTCACCACAGAAACTTCATATCAACTTGGATCCTTGACTATCATTGGTTTAGATATAGCGGAAGCTGGTATGAAGGTTGTAATTTTTGCTATTTTAATGGCACTTTGTACTACCCAAACAAGCGCTACAAACTTTGGCATTTTCATGGGATTTTCTAACTTATCTACTATTATAGGAAACAGTCTTGCCCCTTTAATAATGGAGTATTCTACTTATAGCGTTACTTATATATTTGCTGGCCTAACGCTAGTGCCTTGTGTTGTTTTGGCTTTTTATTTAACTAAAGCTAAGAATTAGAATTGTCTTTTATCAAACTTAACTAGTAAGTTAGGGAAGAGTAGGAAGTCTATAATTAAGGCCATTACGAAGGATATGGTTGAGAACCTAGCAAAGTCATGAAGAGGCATAAAATTAACTAAGTTGAGAACCAAGAATCCAAGTGATATAACAATCGTCATAACGATCAAAGCAAAACCAACGGATTCGAAGGCAAACACAACTGCTTCTTCAGGGCTTTGACCCATCTCCCTTCTTGCCAGATCGTATTTACTTAGTAAATGGACAGTGAAGTCAACTATTATTCCCAGCGTGGAACCCATTCCCACAGCAACCATGAAACTGACCTGACCATCGTATAAAGCCCAAATACCAAACGCCGCACCTATGGGTAAGACATTAGGAAAAGCAGAAAGCACACCGAAGGGAATAGACCTAAAAAATAAACCAAGCAGTAATGTGATTAATAATAAACCTAAGAAAACACCAAAAAGCAAAGAATTTACAATTACCATGCTTATATGAGAAAAGACTACTCTAAATCCAGCAGCGGAAGAGATAATCTCAGTTAAATTGTTTTCTTTTAGATGAGCTTTCACTTTCTTATCAAATTTTAAAAACTCTTGACCAGTCATATCATCTAAGTTTGCTGAAATTTTTGTAGAAGATCTGTCCTGACTGATCGAACTATTTAGATCTAGACCCATGGGTAGGGACATTTCATAGAAAAATAAATACTGTGATGATAATTCTTCGCTTTCAGGAATTGTATCCCATTCAGGATCATCGCCATGCATACTCTTGTTGAGGTTTTTCATGGTATGAGCAAGAGAGGTAACGTGGTTTACCTCTTCTTGAGTTTCCAGCCATTTAGTAAAATTATCTATCTTATTTAAGAATTCAGGTTCCGATACGCTTCCATTTTTAGAGTCGGCTTTAAAGCTAACTGGAAAAGTTACACCAAGCATTTCGTCTAACCATAATGTATCTGCTGAAAACGAGGTAAATCCATCATCATACATTTGAGTAGGGTTTTCATCTAAAGTGTTTAAAGGAATAAGGCATATAAGTAATACAGACACCAAGGGGACTGACCAAAGTAAAGTTTTGCTATTTTTTAGACTAAATTTAGCTATCTTTCTAGATAAATTAACTTGTTGGTTTACAGATTTCGGAGCTTTTATTTCAAAAAAAGAAAACAAAGGCGCTGCAAAAAAGATTGTGAATATAAATGCCATCGCTATACCTATAGATACGTAGTTACCCAAGTCTTTAAGCGGAGGCACGTCAAGCACATTAAATGAGAGAAATCCGATGCAAGTTGTTAGGGTTG
>CAJWKH010000010.1 GCA_913042085.1 uncultured Gammaproteobacteria bacterium
AGAAACACCAAGTTGTTCACAAACAATTTTTTGTACTTTTTCTTCAATACTCATATTTTTCTCCTGGCTAAAATCCAAAAATTAGGTAATACAGATTTTAGAGATTTGCATTTTACTATCTTTTATAAAATTTTCATTAGTTATCAATACAAATTAGCAAGAATGTCAAATAACTACATATAAAGGCCACCATTGATATGTATGATTTGTCCGGTTATGTATGAAGCTTCTTCAGAGCAAAGAAATGAAGCTAAATGAGCAACTTCATCAGGCTTTCCAAATCTTCCTAACGGTATCTCTTTTATTAATTCATCTGTATTTACACCATCATTTTGTTGGGTCATATCAGTATCGATAAAACCTGGTGCTATAGAATTAATGGTGATGTTTCTTGACCCCACTTCTCTGGCAAGAGACTTTGTAAAAGCTTCAACTCCTGCTTTAGCTGCAGAGTAGTTTGATTGTCCTTTATTTCCAATTGAAGCTGAAGTAGAAGTTATATTTATAATCCTTCCCCATTTCAATTTAAGCATCATTTTTAGTACTTTTTTTGAAAGATAAAAAGCACTATTTAGATTTACGTTCATTATGTCTAGCCATTCATCTTCAGACATTCTCAGAACAATATTATCTCTAGTTATTCCTGCATTGTTTACCAAAACTGAAATCTGGACTTCTTTCTTTTCAACTTGCTCCCAAAACTTTTCCTTAGATTCAGCAGAATTTAGATCTAATGCTAATCCTTCGATTCCCTCTTCCTCTAGTTTTGATACTCCTGCTGAAGAGGTTGCGGTACCTAATACACGGAAACCTTCATTTTTTAAATGCAAGGCAATTGCATTTCCAATTCCTCTAGTAGCACCTGTTATTAGAGCAGTTTTCATGTAAGGTTCTCCTTATTCAGGAACGTTTCATAATTATCTAAAGAGACAATCTGTGTATCTTTGAGAGCCCTTTTCATTAAACCTGACAAAACTTTACCTGGACCGCATTCGATGTATGTTCCAAGTTTTAATTCATTAAAAGAATCCATTATATCAGTCCACCTAACAGGACTGTGAATTTGTGATGTCAAGTTTTCAGAAATTCTTAAAACGTCGTTAGTAATGGAAGCATCTACATTTTGTATAACTTTACATTTAGGTTCTTGCATATTTATAGAATTCAAAACTACTTTGAATTTTTCAGAAGCAGGTTTCATTAATTTGCAATGAGCGGGTACGCTCATAGGTAACAATACTGCTCTTTTTGCTCCCGCTGCAGTACTCCTTTCTATTGCAATATCAATAGCATCTTTGGTACCTGAGATTACTATTTGGTTAGAAGAATTAATGTTAGCTAATTCTACTAACGAGCCTTCATTACTAATTGATTTGCAGATTGAATTTAAGTCTTTGTAAGTTAGACCAATAATAGCTGCAATAGCACCTTCACCCTCTGGTACTGCTTCTTGCATAAATTTTGCTCTCGATGTGACCAAGATCAATGCATCTTCAAAAGTTAAGGTTTTAGCAGCAACTAAAGCTGAGAATTCACCTAAAGAATGACCAGCCATGACTGCTACTTCCTCAGGTTTTATTTCTAAACATTCCCAAATTGCATTATTGGCAGTCAACATTAAAGGTTGGGTTATTTCTGTAGGAGATAAATCATCTGATGTTCCGTTGAAAATAAGGTCTTTATAGTCTACTCCTAAGACCTCTTTAGATTTATCAAAAACGTAATTGAATTTCTTTTCTTTAGAAAAATATAGTTCCAGCATTCCAATGTACTGAGAACCTTGTCCAGGAAAGACAAAAGCAACTCCTTGGGACATAATTTTATTCTTCTAAGGTCTCTTCAGACTGCTTAACTTCCACTATTTTCTTTCCTCGGTAGAAGCCGTCAGCGGTCATTTGATGCCTTAAGTGTCTTTCGCCTGTTACTGGATCAGTTGATAGCGTAGGGTTAGACAAAGATTGGTGTGCCCTCTTCTGAAGTTTTTTTGATTTAGATTTTTTACTCTTTTGTACAGCCATAACATTGCTCCGGCGCGGATTTTAGATGAACTAATCGATCAAGTCTCTAATTTTTTTAAAAGGAAGGTTCTTTTCTTCTTTTTCTATAGGGTTAATTTCAAGACAATTGTCTTCACATTTAACAATATTTGGGTAATTTAATGATATCTCCTCTTGAATTAGTTGCTTAACATCAAAGTATTCTAAATTTTGATAATGTGTTTGGTCTTGACTTGAGTCATCATCCATCATCAACGCTTCATCTTTTATAGCTAAATTGAATAAAAAATTTAAATTCACTTCGATGTCTCTTAAACAGGACTGACAATTATCTATTAAAATACTATTTATAGAACCTTCACAACGAAATAAATCTTTAGAAATTAAGGAAATTTCAATATTTCCGTAAATTGAATCTTTTAGGCGACCTATGTTTTGTAAATCAATATCTTCAAACATTAAATCCATTTTTATGGGAAACGCACCTTCTTTTAAATTAAATGTTTTTATATTTTTAGACATATTTACTAAAAACCTCTGGTATTGGTGCAGATTGTTTTATATCTAAATTCTTGAAATTAATAGATTCGGCATGTAATAGCATCCTCTTTAAGCCCTTAGATTGTAGTTTCTTATTATAAACAGCATCACCATATTTAATATCTCCTACAATTGGGTAACCTTTGTGACTGGAATGCACTCTAATCTGATGCGTTCTACCAGTGATTATCTTAGCTCTTATTAAGCTGTTGGATTTACCTGATGATATTAATTTAAATTCAGTTTCAGAAACCTTTCCTTTCTCATTTGCTTTAACAATTCTTTTTCCAGATTTAAGGGTTTCTTTTTTTATAGACAACGTAATCTTTTGCAAATCTTCAGGCCAAATACCTTTCACTACAGCTATATATATTTTATCTACATGCTTATTTCTAATTTCTTTATGAAATTCTCTTAAGATACTTTTCTTTAGTGCGATTACTAAACATCCAGAAGTATCTTTATCGATTCTATGCACAAGTTGTGCATTAATATACTTTCTATCTAACTGCCTAATAATTTCAATTAAACCTAAAGATATCCCGCTACCCCCGTGACACGCAAGTCCAACAGGTTTATTTATAATTAAAAAGTCCTTATCCTTTATTAGAATTGATCTTTCTACTTTATCCTTGTTTAATTCTGAAGATTTCTTATTGACCTTCTGTTTGGCGGTATAAGGCGGAATTCTAATAACATCTTCTATTTTCAATCTATAGCTTGGTTTACAACGTGATTTATTAACTCTAACTTCGCCTTTTCTAATAATCGAATAAATCTTAGCTCTAGGTAAGCCTTTTAATTTAGATATTAGACAATTATCTAACCTAACTCCTTCATATTCAGAGCTTACTTTATACGTTGATACTGGGTGAAAGTTCTCTTTCATAGCTGTAAATCTTTAATATAGGAAGATTTTATGTTATTTTAGCTTCGTAAATGCGCATTTTTAAAGAAAAAAGTAGGACGCATAAAGAATTTAAATAGAAAAAGCAGTACAGAGTAAAGCTCTAAAAGAACATTAGCTACGTAGGTGTGGCGACAGAATTTAAATAATTCATCTACCTTTCAACATATATTCAATATATACAGCGCTTGCTATCTGCTTTCCTTAAAAGGGGAAAAAATGAAGAGAATGTTAATTAACGCTACTCAGCCAGAAGAGTTGAGGGTTGCTTTGATTGATGGTCAAAGTATTTATGATTTTGATATTGAGCAATCTGGACAAGAAAGAAAGAAATCTAATATTTATAAAGCTAGGGTATCAAGAATAGAGCAAAGCCTCGGGGCTGCTTTTATTGATTTTGGGTCTGAAAAACATGGTTTTTTACCAGTAAAGGAACTTGCGCCTAGTTTTTTAAAATCAAAACAAGGTAAAAATGCAATTAATGATTGCTTGACTCAAGGTCAAGAAATAATTATTCAAGTTGAAAAAGAAGAAAGGGGCAATAAAGGAGCTGCTATAAGCACCTTTATATCTTTACCAGGCCATTATCTAGTACTTATGCCTAATAATCCTGAATCAGGAGGTATATCTAAGAGTATAGAAGGTAAATCCAGAGATGAAATGCGAGATAAAATGCGTAAACTTGAAGTCCCAAAAGGTATGGGAGCAATCTTACGAACAGCAGGAGAAGGAGTATCGTTCGAAGAGCTAAAATGGGATTTAGATTACCTTCTAAATCTATGGGATGCCATTCAAGAAGCAAATCAGTTAAGGAAAGCTCCGTTTCTTATTTATAAAGAAAACGATCTTGTTTCAAGATCATTACGTGATTTTTTAAGAGAGGATATAACAGAGGTCTTAATTGATACAGATGATGCTTACGAAAAAGCATACGATTTTACTTCTAAATTAATGCCAGATTTTGAAGAAAAAATAAAACGCTATGACGAGGCTATACCTTTATTCACCAGATATCAGATTGAGAGTCAAATAGAAACGGCATACCAAAGAGATGTAGATCTGCAAAGTGGCGGCTCTATAGTCATTGATCAAACAGAAGCTCTCGTTGCTATAGATATAAATTCAGCTAAAGCAACTGGTGGTAGTGATATTGAAGAAACTGCTTTAAATACAAATTTAGAAGCGGCTACAGAAATTGGTAAACAACTTCGACTCAGAGATATTGGTGGATTAATTGTTATTGATTTTATAGATATGCTTTCATTAAAAAATAAAAGAGCAGTCGAAGATAAATTATGGAATGCTCTTTCAATTGATAGGGCAAAAGTACAGGTAGGAAGAATTTCAAGATTTGGTCTATTAGAGATGTCTAGACAAAGATTAAGGCCATCGCTACAAGAAAGATGGACTCAAGATGTAGCTAGCCTTTCAACTGCTGTCTTGAGACTTATTGAAGAAGAAGCAAGTAAAAAGAAAAGTGGAGAAGTGAGAGCTATTGTTTCTTCAGATATGTCTATTTTCTTACTAAACGAAAGGAGAGCTAGAATAAATGAAATCGAAGAAAGAACCGATGTTAGAGTCGTGGTTGTGTCTGACCCGACAAGATCTGACAATAGGTTTGAGGTAAATAGACTTAAGAAAGATGATAAGAAAAATCAAGACCATGTTAGTTATGAAATTCAAAGCGAAATAGGAAGTAATGAAAACCCAGATTTAAGCTATAAAAAACCAAAATTTGAAAAACCAGCCGTAAACCTTACGCCTCCTAATAAACCAAAAAAGAAAGGTGATAATTTTATAAAGAAAATATTTAAAGCTTTAGTTGAACCGAAAGATAAAGAGGACATTAAATCTAAGAAGAAACCTTCTAAACAAAGAAGAAGGCAAAGCAACAATAAAAGAAACAATAATCAACCTAGAAAGCAGGCTAATGATAAGAGCACTTCAAACAAGCCTAGAAAACAGGCTAATGATAAGAGCACTCCAAACAAGCCTAGAAAGCAGGCTAATGATAAGAGCACTCCAAACAAGCCTAAACAAAAGGTTAACGATAAGAAGGATATTAAGAAAAAAGATGAGGCAAAAAAGAGGCCTCAACGTAAAGCACCTAATAAAGAAGTTAAAGAAACTAATAAAATAAGTGATGAGAAAATTAAGAAAGATAATTCTTTATCTGATAAGGATGAAAAACAAGTAAATACAAAAAGAGTTGAACCTAAGCTTGACGAAAAACCTAAGAAGACTAAAAAGGAAGAACCGAAAGAAGTAGTTCAAAAGCCAGAAGAAGTATCAAAAGTTGAAGAAATTAAGCCCTTAAAAAGTGCTAAAGACTGGGGACGAGCTTCCAATGATCCTAGAAATAAATCTTAACTCTTAAGCTTCTCTATATAACTTTCTATTAATTGGCCTGAAATAGATATATTTCCTGTTGGCACTTGAGGTAAATCTTTGTAATGAAACCAGTCAGCTAAATCTATCTCCTCTCCATCAGGAGTTATGTCTCCATCTAAGTATTCAGCGTGAAAACCTAGCATTAATTGACTGGGAAAAGGCCAGGATTGACTTCCAAAGTATTCAATATTTTTAACATTAACTTTTACCTCTTCAAATATTTCTCTATGAATTGCAGACTCAGCTGACTCACCTGCTTCTATAAAACCAGCAAGAGTGCTGTAGAAAGTGCCTGGGAAGTTCTTATTATGAGCTAACAACAATTGATCCCCTTTCGTTACAAGTACAATTATGCAAGGTGAAATCCTTGGATAAACAAGTAAATTATTACATTCACAGGACATTGCCCTTTCGGTTTCATGTTTATTCATTTTAGAACCACAAGACCCACAAAATCTATTATTTCTAATCCATTCGCTAAGCTGCAGTGATCTCGAACAAATGGTAAATAATGAATCCGGTATCCTTCCTAATAAATTTCTTAATGGAGTTAATAATAAGTCTTCATCTAGCTTACTTTCATTAGTTAATTCCGATAAAAAGCAGGGCTTATCATTTAAGTAACCTATAAATTGTTTATTAACCATTTCCATTTCAGACCACTTAAGATCATCTTCTTCAAATAATAGAAATTCTGAGGTTTTGGATGTTAAGAACTCTTGATCTCTTAAAATAATTGTTATAGCTGATTCCGAAGATGTATTGATATTTTCTGGAGTAAATACTAAATTATTATTAACAGGAATCATTTTTTAAGTTTAAGCTATATAGCTATAGTTTAAAATAGAATAATCAAACTGAGGTAAGTATGGAAACGATAGCAATGGATCAAGGAATGTTAGTTTCTGGAATTATATTGGCTGCTAGTTTTATCCTTATATTTACTGAAACTCTTCATGGTTTTCATAGAGTAAAAGTAGCGATGGCGGGAGCTGCTGTAATGCTCGTGGTAGGACAAGCATATGGTTTCTACTCTCCTGAAGAGGCATTTGAAGCAGTGGATTGGAATGTTGTATTCCTTCTTGGCTCGATGATGGCGGTTGTTTCAATTATGATAAATACAGGAGGATTTGAAGTGCTTGCAGCTAACATAGGAAAGATAGCTAAAGGCAGGCAATTTATGCTCCTTGTCCTTCTGGGAACAGCGGTAACTGTTATTTCTTTATTATTAGACAACGTCACAACAGTAGTTATTTTTGGTCCATTAATTGTATTGATATGTCAAAAAATGAGAGTGAGTGCTATTCCTTATTTAATGGCAGCAGCATTATTATCAGACACTGGAGGTGTAGCTACATTAGTAGGTGATCCTCCAAATTTAATGATTGGTTCGGCATTTGATATCGCATTTATGCCATTTGCTTACAAAATGTTTCCAATCGTTTTTGTGGCCTGGTTAGCAACACTTTTCTTCATGAGATATTTATTCAAAGAAGAGCTAGCGATTGTACCTGAGGGTAAGTTTGAAGATTCAGTTCCTTATAAAGATAAAAGTCTATGGAATAAGGCAGTTTCAATTTTAGGACTAATGGTAATTCTCTTTATCATCCATAACACCATACATTGGGAACCGTGGATGGTTGCAGGCACAGGCTTAATTCTTTTAACTATTCTAGCTAAAGAAATTGAATTTGAAGATGTCATGAAGAACATGACTCATGAAATACCTTTGCTTATGTTTTTTGTTGCTCTGTTCATGCTTGTTGGCGGTGTAGAAGGAAGTAAATTTCTTGAATATCTCGGAGCATTTATTGTTCCATTCTTAATTGACCCGGTAACAGGTGAAGTTATTCAGGAAAACTTTATGATGACTTGCATCGTATTAATGTGGGTTGCGGCTATTATGTCTGCTGCAATAGATAATATACCTTTTACTGCAGCCATGATTCCAATCATTGCTTCGTTAGAAACTGTAGGTGTAAACATTGCAGCATTATGTTGGTGTCTTGCAATAGGAGTTGGAATGGGCGGTAATGGCACCCATATTGGCTCAACAGCAAATGTTTATATCGTCACTGTTTCGGAGAAGCTCGCTAAAACAACTGGGAATCCTGATATGGCAATCACTCCACTAAAGTGGGCACAAAAAGGATTGCCGGTCATGATTTTAACCTTGCTGATATGTACTGTGATAATGTATGTATTCTTTGATTATTACGCACTGCCCCTTCATTGATGCATAAATTCTGTGTTGCTCCTATGATGGATAGGACGGATAGACATGAACGTTATTTTCTTAGGACAATAACAACTGAAACCTTACTCTACTCGGAAATGATACATGCAAATGCAGTTGTATATGGGGATACAACTTCTCTATTGAAACATCATCAAAATGAACATCCCTTAGCTATTCAGCTTGGTGGGTCGGATCCTTCCTTATTGGCAGAAGCTGCACAAGTGGCGCAAAATTATGGTTTTAAAGAAATCAATTTAAATGTTGGCTGTCCTAGTGACAGAGTTCAGAAAGGAAGATTTGGAGCAATACTTATGAAAGAACCAAATCTAGTTGCTGATTGCGTGAAAGCAATGATTGAAAATACAAACCTGCCAATTACTGTTAAATGCAGGATTGGAGTGGATGATATGAATGAAGATGCTGGACTAGATGATTTTATAAACCAAGTTAAGGATGCAGGATGTAATACTTTTATAGTGCATGCAAGAAAAGCTTGGTTAAAAGGTCTTAGTCCTAAAGAAAATAGAGAGATTCCTCCTATAAACTATTCACGAGTCTATAAACTTAAAGAAGATTTTTCTGATTTAAATATTGTTATAAATGGAGAAATATCTTCTATAGAACAAAGTTTATCCCATCTTGAATATGTAGATGGCGTTATGATGGGAAGAGAGGCTTACGATAATCCGTATTTATTAAAAGATGTAGATACTGAAATTTTTAAAAAAAAGACGAAGATAAAATCTAGAAAAGAAATTCTTATGAGTTATCTCCCCTATTTAGAAACAGAACATAATCAAGGAGTAAAACTAGTGTATGCGACGAAACATTTAATGGGCCTCTTTAAAGGCCTGAAAGGAGCAAAAGAAATAAGAAGATTTCTGACTAAAATTGATTCAATTGAGAACCCAATTGAACAATATAAACAATTAGCTATAGGATTTAATGAATGATTAAAAAAATAAAAGGTTTATTGAGTAATTTTTCTAAACAGGAAGAAGTTGTAGAAGACGAAAGAATTTCTTCGTTGGATAAAGCATGTTCCGCCCTATTAATCGAAGTTGCGTATGCAGATAAGATATTTGATGAATCTGAAATCATTTCTTTAAAGAAATCATTAAAAGAAACCTACGTTCTTGATGACATAATTATTGAAGAATTAATTGCAGATGCAAAGACAACTGTAGACGAGTCAACTTCCTTATATGAATACACGAGAGTAGTTAACGATGAATTTACTTATTCGGATAAGCTAGAACTCCTATCTAGAATTTGGAAACTTGCCTTTGCAGACGGTAATCTCGATAAATATGAAGACCATTTAATAAGAAAAATATCTGATCTAATTCATATAAGCCATTCTGATTTTATAAAAATTAAATTAGAAAATAGAATTAGTTAATCTTCAAAATCGAAATCATCGAAATCGTCTTCTATAAGGCCATCATTAATATCAAATTCCCTACTTTGAAAATAAGCATCTCTGTAAAACAAATATTCATCACCTATCACAATACTTTCTAAACCAAGGTATCTTGCTCTTTTATCCAGTAAATCAATCGCTGTTAATTCATAACCAGTTCTATCATGATCGATAAGCAGAAGAGGAGTCATAAAAGCTTCCGGAATTCTAGCTACTGTATCTCTTAAGGAGCTTGGTCCAAGGACAGGAAGTACAATATAAGGGCCATCACTTACTCCCCATACGGCTAAAGTTTGACCAAAGTCTTCTGAATGTTTTTGAAGGCCTATTGAGGAGGCCACATCAAAGAAACCTAATACCCCTATAGTTGAATTTATAGTGAATCTAAAAATATCAGAAAAGCCATCTTTTATCTTTCCTTGTAATAAATTATTGAGCGCGATATTAACGTCTTCAATATTATCAGTAAAATTTGTAACGCCAACCTCAATAAAGTCTGGTGTTACTTTCCTATATGCCTTAGCAACTGGTGTTGCAATAGCCTCATCTAGGCTTCGGTTAAAATTATGAGTTTTCTCATTTAAATTTTGAAAAGGGTCTACTTCCGATAGAAGAAAGGAGAAATAACTTAATGAAAGAAAAAAAATTAGAGCTTTGCGCATTATTTTGTAACGTTCGTTTGAGGAATAGAATCCACCTTCTTAGACTTTATTTCTTTTATTAATTCAATTATTTTACCAGTTAGAATTTCAAAAGAAGTTTTTATCTGATCTAATTCGTGTAATTCTTTTTTACCTTCTTTTTCGATTAACGGTAATTGTGCCAAAAGGTCTATCTTATATTCAGCTGCTAAATCTTTACCTCCGTCTTCTCCGAACAAGAAGTATTTCTTTTCTGAATCATTTGGCTGAAACCAGCTCATATTTTCAATTAATCCTAAAATAGGGATAGAAAGTTTTTTAATCATTTCTATACCTTTTCTACAATCAGAAATAGAGACATTCTGAGGGGTGGTGACAATAACCGTTCCTGTTAAAGGGATTTTTTGTAGTAATGTTAATTGGACATCGCCAGTTCCTGGTGGTGTATCTATTATTAAATAATCTAATTCACCCCAATTAGTTTGAGAAAGTAATTGCATCACGGCGCCGCTAACCATAGGACCTCTCCATATTACTGGCATCTTCTCATTAGCGATTAATCCCATGGAAATAAAAGAAATCCCTTCTTTGTTTAACGGTTCTATAATTTTATTATCTGTTATCTTTAATTCGCCGGGTTCAGAATTAAGCAGAACCGCCTGGCTCGGGCCATATATATCTGCGTCGACAAGCCCTACTTTGTACCCTTTATCTTTAAGAGAAATCGCCAATTGTAATGCAATAGCTGACTTACCCACTCCGCCCTTTGCAGAAAAAATGCCAACGATATTCTTTACTTTCCTGAGAGTCTCAGGAATTCTTAATTTGTTATTAACTACTTGATTCATTTATAAAAAAGAAATCTAAATTAACTAAGTTATAATTACTATATATTTTTATAGATCTAATATTTTAACTCCAAGATGTCGAATAATACTGAAAAAAGAAATATTTTAGTGACAAGTGCTTTGCCTTATGCGAATGCACCGCTTCATCTTGGGCATATCTTAGAGCATACACAGACAGATATATGGGTTAGATATCAGAAATTAATTGGGAATAATTGTACTTACGTATGTGCTGATGACGCGCACGGTACGCCCATTATGTTAAAAGCTGAAGAGTTAAATAAAGAACCTGAAGATCTAATACAAGAAATCTATGCAAATCATGTAAATACTTTCCGTCTATACGATATTAGTCATGATAATTTTCATACCACTCATAGTGAAGAAAATAGAATTCTCTCTGAAAGAATTTTTAATGCTTTAAATGAAAAAGGCTTAATAGAAGTAAAGACGATTGAGCAGTTATATGACACTTCAAGAAATATGTTTCTTGCTGATCGTTACGTTAAAGGGTCTTGCCCGAAATGTTCAGCAGAAGATCAATATGGTGATAATTGTGAAGTCTGTAGTACTACCTACGATGCGATAGAATTGATTGATCCTGTTTCTGTCCTTAGTAATACTCCACCGACTATAAAAGAGTCTGAACACTTATTTTTTAAATTAAGTGAACTAAAAACGGAAATCGTTGAATGGTTAAAAAACTCTAAAGTTCAAAACCCTGTACAAAATAAACTTTCCGAATGGCTTGATGAAGATTTAAAAGATTGGGATATAAGCAGAGACTTCCCCTACTTTGGTTTTGAGATTCCTGGTTACAAGGATAAATTCTTTTATGTTTGGCTGGATGCCCCTATAGGATACTTGGCAAGTCATATTAACTTTTTAGATAAACAAAATTCTAATGAATTTGAAAAGTTCTGGAATCCGGAATCTAATTCTGAAATTTATCACTTTATCGGGAAAGATATAATGTATTTCCATACTTTATTCTTTCCAGTAATGTTATCAAACGCTAATTTTAAACAACCTTCAGGGGTGTTTGCTCATGGCTTTCTAACGCTAGATGGAGAAAAAATGTCTAAATCAAGAGGTAACTTTATTTCTGCTGATGATTTTGTTAAGACTTTAGATCCTGAATATTTAAGATATTACTTTGCCTCTAAATTAAGCACGGGCGTTGATGATATTGATTTAAATCTAGAAGACTTAAAGCAAAAAGTTAATTCAGATTTAGTAAACAAATTAGTTAATATTGCTAGTAGATCAGCTAATTTTATAAATAAACATTTCAACAATGAATTATCAAAAGAAATTGATAACAATGGTCTTATTGAAGATTTTATAAATACATCTAATGAAGTATCTAATCATTATGAAAATTTAGAGCTTAATAAGGCGATGAAGGAAATTATGACTCTTGCAGATAAAGCTAATCAATATGTTGATAAAATGGAACCATGGGTTCTTATTAAAGATGAAAAGAATTTAGAATTAGTTCATAAAGTGTGTAGTACTGCATTGAACCTATTCAGAATCCTAACAATTATGATTGAACCAGTTACGCCCAAGTTATCCAAAAAATCATTTAATTTCTTAAATGAAGAACCTTGTTGGGATGATATTAAAAAATCCTTGTTGGATCATAAAATAAATTCTTTTGAGCCTTTATTAACTAGAATTGAAGATGATCAAATTAATCAATTAATGGAATTAAAAAATGTCTGAGATAACAATAGAAGATTTTATGAAATTGGATTTAAGAATCGCAAGAATAGAAAACGCTGAGTCAGTAGAAGAAGCTGATAAGTTGCTTAAATTAGAATTAGATTTAGGCCCTCTAGGTAATAAAACCGTATTTGCGGGCATGAAGCAAACTTACGAACCTGAAAGCTTAATTAACAAAATGGTAGTTTGTGTAAATAATTTAAAAGAAAGAAAAATGAGATTTGGTACTTCAGAAGGAATGATATTAGCTGCAGGAGATGATGACATTGGTATTTTTATACTTTCTCCAGATCAAGGTGCTGAACCAGGAATGCAAGTTAGATAGTATGGAAACTAAAACAGATATAATTATAGTTGGAGCTGGCCCAGTGGCTCTATTTACGGTCTTTGAAGCTGGCCTACTGGGTTTAGAATGCGTATTAATAGACAACTTAGATAAAGTTGGTGGACAATGCTCAGAACTTTATCCAGGAAAGCCTATTTATGACATCCCGGGCGTACCTTACCAAACTGCTCAAGAACACGTTGATGCTCTATTAGAGCAGATTAAACCATTCAATTACGAAATACATCTAAATGAGAGAGTAAATTCGATAGAAGAACTTTCTGATGAAGATATTTCTTCTTGGAAAGTAACAACATCTGAAGGCAGTAACTTTCAAGCCAAAAGCCTTTTCATTGCTGCTGGTGCTGGCTCTTTTGAGCCAAGAAGACCTCCCAATATAGAAGATCCTGATCAATTCTTAGAGAAAGGCGTTGCCTATGCCGTAAAAGATAAAGAGAAATACAAGGATAAGAATTTAATTATCTTTGGTGGTGGAGATAGTGCTTTAGATTGGACTGTAGAGCTAGCAGATATCACTAAATCATTAAAATTAGTGCATCGAAGAGACTCTTTCAGAGGAGTTCCTAATACAGAAGCTCAAATGAGAGAATTAGTGGAAACAGGTCAAGTTGACCTTAAGACTCCATTCGTTATAGAAAAATTAATCTTCGATAAAGAAATTAAAGGTGTTTCAGTTAAAAACTTTGAAACCAAAGAAATAGAAGATCTGGAGTGCGATGAAGTCTTATTTTTATTTGGTTTAAATAAAAAACTTGGACCAATTGTTGATTGGAACTTAGAACTTTCTAATAAGAAGATCTCCGTTGATACTGAAAAATTTCAAACTAGCGCTGAGGGAATTTTTGCCATTGGAGACATAAATGATTATCCCGGAAAATTAGATTTAATTCTTTGTGGATTTCATGAAACTACATTAGCTGTTCAAGAGGCTTACAGAAGAAGTAATCCTGGTGAAAAGGTTCCTTTCGCTTACACAACCTCGAATACTAAATTACAAAAGAAACTAGATGCTTAGTAGAATTATTTCTTTCTTTTTGCGTTTGCTTTTAATCTTAAAGAGTTAATTTTAATAAAGCCTGTAGCATCTGCTTGATTATAAGCATTCTCATCATCCTCAAAAGTGACGATCTTTGAATCGTAGAGACTATGAGGAGAGGTTCTTTCTTTAACTATTATGTTTCCTTTATACAATCCTAGCTTTACAGAGCCCGCTACAAACTCTTGAGATTGATCTATAAAAGCTTGCAATGCTTCTCTTTCAGGGCTCCACCAAAACCCGTCATATATTAACTGGGCATATTTAGGCATTAGTTCATCTTTTAAATGACCTGTTTGAGCATCTAACGATAAAGATTCTATTGCCCTATGCGCTTTAATTAGAATAGTACCTCCTGGAGTCTCATAACACCCTCTTGATTTCATGCCTGTAAATCTATTTTCTACGAGATCTAGTCTTCCTATGCCATTTTTTCCTGCAATATTATTTAATGTATCTAGAATCTGCGACGAATCTAAATCTTTACCATCCAGACCAATAGGATCCCCATTCTCAAAATTTATGGTAATTTCTTGTTCTTTATCTGGAGCTTCCTTTAATGATGAAGTTCTCTGCCAAATTGATTCAGGCGCAGGAATAGATGGATCTTCTAGAATCTCTCCTTCATAGGAGGTGTGTAGAATATTCTCATCAGTTGAATACATAGGTTCATCAGGGTCAGCATCTATATTAATTTGGTTTTTTTTACAGTAATCAATCAAATCAGCTCTAGAAACAAAATCCCATGCCCTCCAAGGAGCTATAACTTCTATTGAAGGGTTTAATGAATAAGCTCCAATCTCAAACCTAATTTGATCGTTTCCTTTTCCAGTCGCTCCATGTGCTATAGCATCAGCGCCCTCTTCTTCAGCTATTTCTATCATTCGCTTACTTATTAGAGGTCGAGCAATTGATGTACCTAGTAAATATTCACCTTCATAAACTGTATTGGCCCTAAACATTGGAAAGACATAATCTTTAACAAATTCTTCTTTTAAATCTTCAAGGATTACTTTACTTGCTCCAATTGCATTAGCCCTTTCTTTAACTAAATCAGGATTATGGTCCTGACCTATATCGGCAGTAAAAGTTATAACTTCTGCATTATAGGTTTCTTTTAACCAATGCAAGATCACAGTAGTGTCGAGACCGCCTGAATAAGCCAGTACAATCTTCTTAATTTGCTTAGTACTCATAAGAGGCGCGTATTGTATACATACTTTTTAAAAAAACTAGTTTGTCTTAAGAAGTGGCAATTATAGATTCAAGATGAAATTTTAAGTCTTTTAAGTGTATTTCGTAATTTTTCCACTGGTTTAGGCCTTTTGTATTTATAGGTTCTCTTACTTGTTCAGAACTTGCAGTTTTAACGGCTCTTTTAGTTTTATAGAATTCTAGTGTGGACGATTCAAAATCCACTTCACAAAAATCGATTAAATCTCTAGTGACTCTTTCCTGATTATTTAAAAGATCTTCATGTTGGACTCTGTATACGTAACCAGGTAAAACTTTATCCCAATGATCCATTAAATTTACATAATTTACGTAGTATCGAGCAATTTCTGAAAGGTCATAAGTAAAGGCCTGCCCCCTTGCAAAAAGTTGTTTAAAACAACTAAAGCATGTATCCATAGGATTTCTTCTAGCATCAATAATCTTAGCATTAGGAAGAATTAACTTTATCAATCCTATATGGCTAAAGTTATTAGGCATCTTGTCAATAAAATGCTGTTTACCTGTCCTAAGAAATTGTGTTTCGTTTATAAATGATTTTCCTAAATCAGTAAGATCTATTCCCTGTAAGGTATCGATAACTTCAGGATAAGCTGTTCTATCTTTTGTGCTATTCCCTAGCTTTCTTGCAATATTCATTATATTGGGTAACTCCATAGTTCCTTCTATTTTGCTATGTGAAGCAAGAATTTGCTCTATAAGAGTAGAGCCGGATCTAGGTAGCCCCACTATGAATATAGGAGAATTAGAATTATCGCCAGAACCTTTATATTTATTCAACCTATCTTCTGTAAAGAATAACTTTAACCTTTCAGATAAAGCTTCTATAGCTTTAGGATCGTATGTAGTTCTTCCTCTATTAAGATCATTGCCTCTTTTATAATATTCAAAGGACTCATCATAGCTACCCATATCTTCAAAAGCCTTCCCGAGAGAAAATAAAAAATGCACTTTCTCTCTTTCTGGAACTTCAGTTAACTCTACCCTTTTTTCCATGTTTAAAATTTCATCACCACTAAATTTATAAGTTTTTAAGTTTGCTAAACTCCAGTAGGCCTCACCAAAATTATTATCAAAACTTATTGCTTCATTGTAAGAATTTATACACTCTTCTTGATTGCCAGTGGTCTTATAAACGTGCCCAAGACTTAAATGGACTCTAGGCTGATTAGCTTTAAGTTCAATAGACTTTTTATAAGATTCAATTCCTTCATTATGTTGTGAACTACGCGTCTGCATGGTACCTAACCCTGCCCATCCTTCTGCCCAATCTGGCCTCAATTCCGTTGCTTTACTAAAACAAAAAGCAGCTTTCTGCAAACTATCTGGGTCATCTTTCTGTCTATACATTTTAGCTAGGTTTTCCCAAGCTAAAGCATAGTCTGGTGCTATCTTTGTACAGTTTTCTAGCATGTTTATAGCTTGATCAACTGCTCCAGTCCTAGACGCTAGCAAGGCTAATAACCTTAATGCATCTACGTTGTTTGGATCATCGGAAAGTATTTCTCTATATATTCTTTCAGCTTCGCCAAGATTACCCTTTTGAACTTGGCTCATGGCTTTTTGAAGATCAAGATACTTTTTATCAGTAGATATTGCATTCTTATAAGCCTTATCGGCTTCCTCATCTTTTCTTTGATCTGAAAGGACATCTCCTAAGGATTTCCAGTTAGTAAAATTAGAAGGATCTATTTCTAAACATTTTTTGAAACAAGTCTCTGCTTTCTTTAAATCTCCAAGCTGTGTCCAAGCTTGAGCTAAGTTTTCATGCGCTTGAAGAAATTCTGGCGCTACTCTGATTGCTTTTTGTAAGGGTATTAGTGCAACTTCAGGTTTTTCTTGCTCTAAACTAGATACACCGCTTAATCTTAGGGCGTTAGGGTCATCAGGGAATTTTTTGAGAATTTCAGATAATTGCTGTTCAGCTAAATTAAATTCATTTTTCTTTAATAAATCAGCTGCATTTCTATAGGCCGTTTCTAGACTCACTTGATTATCTGATTCTTCTTTCACACTTACATTCTAGCTTAGTCAAGGTTATGCTTCATCTATGGAAGTAGTAAACAGACAACTAGACAAGTTAGGAGTAGATAAAATAACTCTATCAATTAGTCTATTCTCAGTTCTGTTCATTGCTACCTTCATCCTTTATGACGCAGAATTTGCAAAGAGAACAATCGATTTATCTTATAAATCCATTGTAAATGTATTTGGGCCAACTTATCTGGTACTCACTCTATTTTGTTTTTTCTTCTTACTTTTCTTGTGCTTTTCGAAGTTTGGTAATTATAAGTTTGGCGGAAATGAAGCATCGGCAGAATTTTCTTACATTAGCTGGATTGGTATGCTGTTTTGTTCAGGTATAGGAGGAGGAATTATTTACTGGTCAGGCGTCGAATGGTCTTATTACGTAGGAAACCCTCCTTTTGGTATTGACCCCTATTCTAGTGAATCATTCTCTCTTGCAACTGCCTATGGTTTATTTCATTGGGGAATTAGTGCTTGGTCTATATATGGTATCCCTGCTATTGCTCTTTCTATAGCCTTTTACAAATATAATCTTAACTCACTAAGATTGAGCTCTAGTTTAAGCGGATTGGGTATTTCCAACATAGAAAGTTCCTTTTTAGGCCGTTTCATAGATTTAATTTTTATCTTAGCTACGGTTGGTGCAGCTGGGGGGACAATAGGTTCCTATATCCCTATGCTTTCTTCAGGATTTTCAGAAATATTCAATTTAAACAAAGGGTTATATTTAGATATTCTAGTAATCTGTCTATGTGTGGGATTGTTTGGTTATAGCGTTTACAAGGGACTGGATAAAGGCATTAAAAATTTAAGCAATTTTAATCTTATTCTTGCTTTAGTCTTTTTATTAATCATTATCTTTTCAACAGATATTATTGGCTTAATTGAAACGTCTGCTTCAGGGTTATTTTTTTCAATAACTCATTTTTGGGACATGAGCACGCTGGGAATCTCTAAAAAATCTCAATTTGCGGAAGAATGGACTATATTTTATTGGGCTTGGTGGGTTGCATTTGGTCCTCTTGTAGGTTTGTTTATTGCTAGGATTTCTAAAGGGAGAACCTTAAGACAAGTCATTCTAGGCATGTTATTCTTTGGAACTCTAGGAACTTGGCTTTTCTATATGATTTTAGGCGGATTTGCTATGAATCTTGAACTGTCAGGTGAGTTTTCAGTTATACAAAGCATGAATTCATTTGGCCATGCAGATACTGCAATTGCTGTAGTAAAGAATTTATCCTTTGAAATACTTATGGTTTTTATATTTTGTTTAATTACGATCATATTTGTTACAACTTCTTATGATTCAATGTCCTACGTTATTTCGTACCATGTCATGAAAACTTCAAATGAAAACAAAGAACCTGATAAGAAATTACGTTTATTTTGGGCAATAATCTTAGGAATCCTTCCTGCTGCTTTAGTTATATACTCAGATCATAGTGTAGCTTTAGACATTATTTTAATAACCTCCCTTCCCTTAATGTTAATTTATCCATTAATGGCTATATCTATTTACCGAGAATTAATACAATAAGCGCATGAAGAAACCTAAAGACTTAAAGCCTAGTACTCTTTCGCTGCATGCTGGGCAACGACCCGATTCAGATTTTGGCGCTAGAGCAACGCCTATTTATCAATCTTCTTCATTTGTTTTTCCTGACACTGAAACTGCTGCTGGAATATTTAACGTTGAACGTGCAGGTCACGTCTATTCAAGAATAACCAACCCTACCAATGCGGTTCTAGAAGAAAGGATTAGTGCTCTAGAGGGTGGTATAGGAGCTATTACAACTGCAAGTGGTCAAGCTGCTCTTGTTCTAGCTATTACTACTATTCTAGAAAAAGGATCTCATTTAATAGCCTCTAAGAGCTTATATGGGGGAAGCCACAATCTCTTAGAGTACACCCTTCCCAGATTTGGCATAGATACTACTTTTGTAGATTTACGAAAGACAAATGATATAAAAAAGAATTTAAAAAAGAATACAAAACTTATATTTGGTGAAACGCTGGGTAATCCTGGGCTCGATGTCCTCAACATACCAAAAGTCTCAAAAATTGCACACGATAATAATATACCTTTATTAGTTGATTCTACTTTTACTACTCCGTATTTAATGCAACCCCTTTCGTTAGGTGCAGATCTAATTTTTCATTCGGCCACCAAATTTCTTTCAGGTCATGGAGTTGTTATAGGTGGTCTTTTAGTTGATGGCGGTAAATTTGATTGGGGTTCCTCCGCAAAATTTAAAACTTTAACCGAACCTTACGAAGGTTTTCACGATATGAACTTTGTAGATGAGTACGGCCCTGCTGCTTATATCAATAGAGCCAGAAAAGAAGGCGCTAGAGATTTTGGTGCCTGTATGAGTCCTCATACAGCCTTTTTAGTTTTACAGGGTATTGAGACGCTAAGCCTTAGAATGGAAAGGCACATCCAAAACACTAGATCAATTGTAGATTTTTTAGACTCTCATCAATCTGTTAAAAGTGTTTGTTACCCTGAGCTAGATAACCATCCAGACCACAAATTAGCAAAAGATATTTTGCCTAAAGGTTGCGGTGCTGTTTTTACTTTTCAATTAGAGGGAAATAAAGAAACAGGCAAAAAGTTTATTGAACAATTAAATTTATTTTCGCATTTAGCCAATGTAGGGGATGCCAAATCACTTGTAATACACCCTGCAAGCACCACTCATCATAGAATGAGTAATGATGCACTTAAAAAAGCTGGTATAACTGAATCCACAATACGTTTATCAGTTGGTATAGAAGACTGTGATGATCTTATAGAGGACTTAGACGAAGCATTAACTTATTCAACAAGAAAATAATGTTTTATTTTCCAACAATAAAATTAAAAAAAAATTCTGAACCAATTGTCTTTATTCATGGTACAGGCATGGATCATTCTGTTTGGACCTTACCAGTTAGGTACTTCTCAAGGAAGAAAAGAGATGTTTTATCAATTGATCTCCCTGGTCACGGAAAAAGTTCTGGAAAACTAATTTCTTCTATATCTGGCTTTTCAGATCAAGTATTTCAACTCTTAGACAATAATTCTATTAAAAAATGCTCTATTGTTGGCCATAGCATGGGTTCTCTTATAGCTTTAGAGATGGCATCTTCTCAGCCTCATAGGATTAAAGCTATGTCTTTAATAGGTACCGCATTTCCAATGCAAGTAAATGATCAATTGTTACAATTTGCTAAATCAGATGTTCAAAAAGCAATCGATATACTTACTTTTATGGGTTATAGCAATCAAGCACGAATAGGAAGAAATAAAAACCCTGGAATGTGGATGACTGAATCAACAAGAAGATTAATGCAGCGGTCAAACAAAGGGGTTATTTATAACGATCTTTTGGCATGTAGCAATTTTAAGGGAGGCCTTGAAAAAGCAAAGAAAGTAACTGCTAAAGTGCAATTAATATTAGGTTCAAATGATTTCCTTACTCCAACCAGAAAGGCGGTTGATTTAATAGATAGCTTCAAAAATCCAGACGTTAAGGAGATTGTTAACTCAGGACATACTTTAATGGTTGAAGATCCGAACAAAGTTTTAGACTACTTAATAGAGGCATTATGAGCAATATCATTATTGGTGATGGCGCATTAGGAACTGAATTGAGAGATAGAGGCGTAGAAGTTCCTTCCCATACAGAATCTATATGGTCGGCTCTAGCCTTAACGGAGGACCCTGGAGAAATTAAACAAATACATTTAGATTACATAGAAGCAGGTAGCGACTTTATAACTATCAATAATTACGCTGTTACTCAACCGTTATTAGAAAGAGTCAACAGAGCAGATGAATTAACAGATTTAACATTAAAATCTATAGAGCTTGGAAAAGATGCTATAAAAGAATCCAATGAAGATATAAAACTAGCTGGCTCCCTTCCCCCATTAGAAACAAGCTATAGAGCTGATTTAGTTCAAGATCAGGATAAAATGATTGAGCAATATTCTAAAATTGCAGCCATTTTAGAAAATGAAGTTGATATTATTATTTGTGAAACAATGTCGAGCTCACTAGAAGCCAAAAGTGCCCTCGCTTGTGTTAAAGATTCCAGTGCAGAAGTTTGGTTAAGTTGGACTCTAATGGGTAATAGGATGAACCTTTTACCTAGTGGAGAAAATATTGTGGATGCTTGTAATGAGATAAAAGACCTTAGAGCTGATGCCTATCTGGTAAATTGTTGTGGAGCAAATATGATCACAGAAGCATTAGCTTCAATATATGAAATAACATCGAAACCAATCGGTGGATATGCAAACCCAGAATTAGTTTCTACAAGTAATCAAAATTTAGGCGTTAGCGAACAACCAGAATTAGATCATCGTTCAACAGCCACAGATATTGATGAAGCTAGATACGCTGAAGAAGCAATCAAATGGGTAGAAAATGGAGCTTCAATTATTGCAGGTTGCTGCAGAACAAAACCTAGTTACATTAAGAAACTAAAAGAAGTACTTTAAAATCTAAAATTTATACTTTAGTCTTAGGCCGGTTTCCCTTGGTCTATTAGTAAATTTAGTTTCAGGTCTATAGCCTTGGTATTCCCAGATAACAGCCTGTTGATCCGTAAGATTATCAATATAAAGTACGCCCTCCCAATTATCTGAGGATATTGATGTTGAAAGATTGGCAAGCGTATATCTTGGCTGATCTACAGGATTCGTTACAGATGATTTTCTTTCTCCAGTTCGCGAAACATTTAAATCAAAATAACCATCTAAGCCATTAAATGCTGTAAATTCTCTGTTAATTGATAATGACAACTTTCTTTTAGCCACATTGGCTAGTTGAGTACCAGAAGTTGCCTGAACAATTCCGCTTAAAACAAAGTCTTCTTTAAGCTTAGGATCAATAATTGAACCTCCTAAAATAAAATTGAAACCATTTTGCGCTAAATACGATAAATCAAACTCTAGTCCTGTTATTTCAGCATCCCCTATATTAGTATTAAATTGTATCGTAGCTAAATTTCTATCATAAACAGCCGTTTGCATGTCCTTCCAATCCATTAAATATAAAGCTGTATTAAATCTAAGCGTTGCATCGGAGTTTGTGTACTTAAATCCTATCTCATAATTATTTAATTCATCTGAGTCATAGTACAACGGCGCTGCATCACTATTCTTATTGGTTCTATTAGTCCCTGCAGGCCTATAACCCTGAGAATAATTAAAATAAACTAACGCGTCATTTTCTAGTGTCCTAGATATAGCGATTTTTGGGGATATACCAGAATCTTCCTCGTTTCTGTTTGCTTCATGGCCATAATAATCTAGACCAAAACCGCCAAAATACCCATCTTTAGCATTAAATAGTATCTCCGAGTCAAATGCCCTTAGGCCAAGAGTTAGATCTGTATTTTCATTGAGCGCTATAATTGCTTCACCATAAATGGCTTTAGTTTCATCTTCTCGGATATTATCTGCTTCCCACCAAATGCCTTCTCTACCTGAAATACCTGTTCCTCCCCAACTTCCATCAGAGTAGTAACTTTGCATACCTGGCCATAGGTAAGTGTATTTATAAGGATTTTCTAATTTGTCATAGAAAACACCTATTAACCATTGCAATTGGTCTCCATCCTCACCACCAGTAAATCTTAGCTCGTGAGTTTCTCTTTCCATATTAAGAGAATAGTCAGCCCACATTGTTGGGTCATTGCAAGCACCTTCAAAAGTGCCGTAGTAATAATAAGAATAATAATCGCAAGTGTAATAACTTGCATATCCGAAACCAGTCACACCAGTGCTATCTAATTGATAGTACTCAACGTAATCATTGTAATCCCACAGATATCTTACATCTCTATCAAAAAAAGTGCCCGCATAAGTAAAAGAAGTGTCATTAAAACTTCCCTCTAATGTTAAGCTTGTTTGGTTCCATTCATCATCAGTAAATTCAGCAATAACTTTATTACTCTTCAATTTACCTAAAGTATCTGGTTGGTGATCCCAGCTTCCTACTGTATAAGATTCTTGATTTATATGAGTAAGAGTTGCTGTAAGATTATCATTAACCCAAGCTCTTAAGGATGCCCTGAATCCTCGTACTTCACTTTCATTATGGTCTTCAGCTTCAATTAAAGGGACGGTATAGCCGCTACCGGTAAAAGTTTTAGTGCCTCCAACTAAGTCTATAAACCCTCCTTCAGTAACATCATAGGCAGATAAACGTGCCGACATATTTTCACTAAGGGGGATATTAATAAATGCTTCAAGACTTTCTGATGTATCTATACCTTGTCCCGAAGAAAAATCCAGTTCAGCACCAGCTTTAAATTCATCTCTTTGAGGTTTATTTGTTATTAATTTAACTGTCCCTCCTTGAGCGCTAGAACCGTATAAAGTTCCCTGAGGTCCATTAAGAACTTCAATTCTTTCCATATCATAAACATGTAAGTCAGGATTTAAACCTACTGTATTGATGGGAGATTCATCAATATACATTGCAACTGTTGTATTTGGTCCAGCTAAATTACCAAAGTTACCGTCTGAGGTACCACGAATATAAAAGGCAGATCTACCAGGGCCGTACTGAATATAAGATAAAGAAGGAATTAATTCAGCATAATCCATAAAATCGTTAACATTAGCACTTTCAAGTCTACTTCCAGTAATAGCCTGTACGCTCATAGGTAAATCTTCAATCCTAGATTCCCTTTTAGTAGCAGTTACAATTATTTCTTCGATATTACTCTCTTCTTCTGCAGCAAACACTTCATTGCTTTCAAAAGAAGAAATAGTGGCTAAACCTCCAAAAGCTATGGTTTTCTTTAATATAGAATCTTTTAATTCAAAAGGTGGTACAAATTTATACATACATATCCCCAATAAGTTTAAATAAGTAAGTCATTTTTAACATATAAGCTGTACTAAATCAGCTTTTTTAGTAAATAACTTTATTCAGATTCAGCAGAATCGACTATTGACTGAAGTTCCCCTGCTTCATGCAATTCAGTGATGATGTCGCAACCACCAATTAACTCTCCATTAACAAAGAGTTGAGGAAATGTAGGCCAATTAGAAAATTGAGGTAGATTAGCCCTAATCTCAGGATTAGAGAGTATATCTACGAATGAAAAAGGTTTTCCACAAGCTATTAAAATTTGCGAAGCCTTAGATGAAAACCCACATTGAGGCGAATCTGGAGAACCTTTCATGTACAAGAGCACAGGATTTTCTTTAACCTGTTGCTCTAGTTCTTCAATAACTGTTGCCATATAGATATTTTATCTTAATTACACAAATCAAGATATTGCTTAACTGTTTTTTCAATTCCCATTACCAAGGAATCTGAAATAAGTGCATGACCTATAGAAACTTCATCAGCTGGCACATTTTCTAAAAAGAATGCTAAATTATCTAAATCAAGATCATGACCGGCATTAACACCTAACTCTAAATTTCTAGCCAAATGGTAACCACGAATAAATGGGTCAATCGAATTTAACCCAGGATCTTCAGCATATGGACCTGTATAAAATTCTATTCTATCGGTTCCGGCTTCCCTCGCCCCCTCTAACTGTTCCGCTATTGGATCTACAAAAAAACTGACTCTATCAGAATTTTCTTTTAGATGATTAACTAAATCAGCATCTTCCGAATTGTCTCTATTAATAAAATCCCACCCGTGATCAGATGTTATTTGCTCTAAAGAATCTGGAACAAGTGTGCATTGATCAGGTTTAGTTATTCGAATGATTTCTTGGAAACCAGGGTAGTATTTATTACTTTCTGAATAAGGGTTGCCTTCAATATTAAATTCAACTTTTTTTTTCTTCGTTAACTCTCTAAGTATATAAACATCATCTGGCGTAATATGTCGTAAATCAGGTCTTGGATGAACAGTAATCCCAGAAACGCCGCAATTAATGATTAATTCCGAAAGTTCTAAAATATTAGGTGTATGACCCCCTCTAGCATTTCTTAACCATGCAATTTTATTAACGTTTACACTTAAATTTGTCATTTACAAAATATTATTAATAACAATTTTACCAGTTCCATGTCCTGTAGCTACTTTCTTGTGGGCTTCCGAGATATCTGAGAGTGTATAAACAGAATTTACTATTGGCTTTATAATTTCTTCTTCTGCTAGATGAGTTAACTCTTGCAGACCCGATAAACTAGGCCTATAAATTGACCAGTGAATATTTATTGGTTTGTGAGCAGATTTTACTTTTTGTCTTAAAAAAAATGCATGAGGCGCACCAAGTAGTAAACCTTTATCGTCCAGAGTGTTCATTAAAGGATGGGTAAGTGTTATATAGTGAGATGAAGAATTATTTTTTAAGATCTTGCAACATACATCGATAGAATCATCTAAAACCGAATCGCCCAGTAGGTCATAAACTATATCGTGGTCATCTAATGTATCTTGAAATGCTTCACTTTCATAATTGATTGCCATTTTAGCACCGAGTGATTGCAGAAAATCAACATTGACAGCACTGCAAGTTGAGGATACTTCACAGCCCCAGTGATTAAAAAGTTGAATGGCAGTACTACCTACACCGCCAGCCCCTCCTTGAATGAAAACTTTCTTTTCATTTAGATCTTGAGGCCTCAATCCAGCCCATCTAACTA
>CAJWKH010000011.1 GCA_913042085.1 uncultured Gammaproteobacteria bacterium
AGATTTTCTCCAACAACGATTACATGAAATAAATCTCTTATAAATTGTATGTCAGGAAAAAATTAAGACCTAACTAAGTTCCCTTGCTTCAACATAGGAAGGGTATTCTTTTCGTTCATATAGTAAAAAGGCCCTAAAAGGGCCTTTTTCTTAATAGTAATGATTAATCTCTTGTTACTACAATTTCGGAGCTCTGGCCTCCTCCGTATTTACCAAGCTCTTCTCTAGCAACAGTTCTTCTGTGAACTTCATCAGGTCCGTCTGCTATCCTCAAGGTTCTCATATGTGCGTACATACTTGCCAGAGGAAAATCTTGGCTAACTCCACCGCCTCCATGCATTTGGATAGCTCTATCTACAAGCCTACAGGCTACTATGGGCACGTGTACTTTTATTTGAGCAATTTCGCTCCTAGCTACCTTATTGCCTACTGTATCCATTAAGTTTGCTGCATTTAGAGTCAGTAATCTTGAAGTTTCTATGTCTATCCTACTTTCAGCTATATAGTCATAATTTGCTCCAAGACTCGATATTTTCTTACCGAAAGCAATTCGTTCTTCTGATCTTTTACACATCAACTCAAGGGCTCTTTCCATGACTCCGATTGTTCTCATGCAATGGTGAATTCTTCCAGGTCCTAACCTTCCTTGAGCAATCTCAAATCCTCTTCCTTCTCCTAAAAGAAGATTTTCTTTAGGCACTCTTACATCCTTGAATGAAACCCTGCCATGTCCATGGGGAGCATCATCATATCCAAATACATGCATCATTTTCTCAATCTTTATTCCAGGAGAATCCATTGGAACGATAATCTGTGACTGACGTTGATGCTTTGGATTATCAGGGTTAGTCATACACATGAAAATTAAAACTTTACACCTGGGATCACCAGCTCCAGAAGTCCACCACTTCTCACCGTTTATTACGTATTCATCGCCTTCCAGAACGGCAGTTGTACAAATGTTTGTTGCATCGGAAGAAGCTACTGCAGGCTCTGTCATTGCAAACGCAGATCTAATTTCACCGTTTAAAAGAGGCTTTAACCATCTCTCTTGTTGTTCTTCATTAGCGTATCTTGCTAATACTTCCATATTGCCAGTGTCTGGAGCAGAACAATTAAAGATTTCAGAAGCTATTCCTGATCTACCCATAAGCTCTGCTAAAGGAGCATAATCTAGGTTGCTCATACTTTCGCCCATTGGGTTTTCCGGTAAAAACAAATTCCAAAGACCCTCTTCTTTAGCTATTTCCTTCTTATCTTCAATAATTTGAGGTATTTGCCATCTATCACCTTGCTCCGTAAATTCTTGCATTTGTTGTGCATATACTTCTTCAGCTGGATAAATATGATCATCTAAGAACTTTATAATCCTTAACTGAAGTTCTTGTGATCTATCTGAAAAATGAAATCCCATCTAACTTCTCCTTATAATTGATATGTATTACTGTTATTATGTAATATAAGTTTTACTTATATCTAATATTAATTTAAGTACCGATCATAGTGCTATACATTAAGTTAGTCTAGGTTGATATTTGTTATCTAAAAAAAAGTATTTAAAATTTCATGAACTTAAAACAAGCAGATCTAAACTTATTCAAGGCCTTTGACGTTATCTATACTGAAAAGAATCTAACCAAAGCCGGTCAAATCTTAGGAATAACACAACCTGCTGTTAGCAATGCGCTATCCAGACTTAGAGAGATGTTTAATGATGATCTTTTTATAAGGTCTTCTAAAGGCATGCTGCCAACTCCAGTTGCTCAAGATATCATTGGAGATGTTAGAGAAGCATTAGGGTTGATGAATAAAACCATATCTCAAACAGACTCTTTTGAACCAGCTACTTCCGAGGTTACTTTTAAGATTTCGATTGGAGATAGCTCAGAATATAGGCTTTTACCAATACTACTTAAAGAGTTAGCAAAAGAAGCTCCGAATATAGCTGTAGAAAGTTTTCTGATTCCCAGAAAAGAAACCCCGAAAGAATTATCAGCAGGAAATGTAGACTTCTGCATAGACCCTCCTGTACATACAGATTCTTTTCTAAGACATCAAAAGATTTACGAAGATGATTACGTGCTTATTGCGAGAAAAGGAAATCCTATAATGAAAAAGAAAAAAATTAACATCGATGATTACTTATCTCTTTCTCATATGCACGTTTCAAATAGAAAATCTGGTATTGGACTGGTTGATATGGCCTTAAATAGATTGGGTCATTTAAGAAAAATCTCTCTCAGGTCTCAGAATTTCTTAGTTGCCCCTTTTGTTGTTGAGAGATCTGATCTAGTTATTACTACAACTAGAGGTTTTGCTAAACATAGAGGGCTAGAAGTAATGGAACTACCCTTTAAAATTGATCCTATTGTTTTGCATCTATACTGGCATGAATCTAAAGATTCTGACCCTTCAAATAAATGGATGAGGGAATTAATGCTAAAAACTTATGGTTTAATTCAGGATAATTAGATGGTGCGGATGAGAGGACTCGAACCTCCACACCTTTCGGCACCAGAACCTAAATCTGGCGTGTCTACCAATTCCACCACATCCGCAAGTGGCGGGTATTATAGGCTTCTACTCGTTTGATGTCGCCTCTTGGGAACTAAAATTTGTAATTTCTAACTCTAAATCATTTAATTTCTCTTTAAGAGATAATATTGATTGATTTACCTGAGTTCTATAAAGATCCATCGACTTAGTTGCCTCTTCTAGATCAGCTAATCTAGCTTCAATATCTTCGCCTTCAGAAGAAGTACTTTCAATGTCTAAAGACTCATTTAATTTTTCTTGCATTTTCTCAAGTTTAGCTAGCTCCAAATTTAATGATCTTTGTTTGGCTGATAATGTTTTATATTCTTTATCTAAAGCTCCTAACGTCTCCTCAATCGACTCTATAGAGTTTAGGTTTTGGGAAATACTCTTTCTGTTCTTCTTATTGCTTAAATCCCATAACTTCCTGATCTCTTTATTGATAAATTTCAAGTCTTGGGAGTTTGTTTCTGTGAGATCATCAACCTTACTTGACTGAATAGAGATATTCTCTTCAAGCATACTAATCCTTTCAATAAAACTTTTCCCGGCTTGCTGTTGACTACCTGAAGTATTAAAAAACCAAAGTCCTAATAAGACTATTCCAATAGTGTTCACTATTGTTATTGTTGAAGAAAATAGCATTGACCCACCCTTAACTCTTCTTTGTCCTCTATTTGAAACAGCTTCAGAGCGAACTGGCTTAATGTCTTGGTTATTTTCTTCTTTAGATTTGTTCATTATTAGGTATATTTTAGTCTTTCATTCTATTAGATCGTAGATACAATAGAAGTTTATATTAAAATTTTAACAATTAGGATTAGATTTATTTAAAGAGGAAAAAGATGAATTTTGAATTTTCAGCGGACCAAATGCAATTGAAAGACATTGCTAGGAAATTTTTAGAAAAAGAAGAGACTGTAAAGAGAGCTAGAACTATTTTAGAGGGTGAAGAATCCTATGATAAAGATCTTTGGTCTCAAGTAGCTGAGATGGGCTTTACTGCTACAGCTATTCCGGAAGAATACGGGGGTTTAGGGTTAGGATATTTAGAACTTTGCGTAATAGCAGAAGAGTTAGGAAGAAGTCTAGCTCCAACGCCTTTTTCATCAAGTGTTTACTTGGCTACGGAATCTATTCTTCAATTTGGTTCAGATTCACTTAAACAAGCGAACCTTCCTTCTTTAGCCAGTGGAGAAAAGATAGGTGCTTTTGCTCACACGGAATCGACCACCTCTCCAACTGAGGAAAATATTACATGCGAATTTAAAGATGGTTCTTTAAATGGCTCTAAGATTGCAGTAACTGATGGAGATGTAGCAGATTTTTTTATAGTATCTGCTAAGTCTGGATCTGAAGTCGGACTCTTCCTAGTTGAATCTTCTGCGGATGGAGTTGAAATAGCTAGCCAACCTACCCTTGATCCTTCTAGATCTCATGCTGCTATAACATTTAAGAATGCGAAAGCTGAAGCATTGGATTCAGGATGGTCAAACATAACCACGCTACTTGATAGAGCAGCAGTTCTATTTTCATTTGAACAATTGGGTGGAGCTGAAGCTTGCATGAATATGGCAAAAGAATACGCAATGGGTAGATATGCTTTTGGTAGATCTATAGCTTCTTTTCAAGCTATAAAACATAAATTAGCTGATATGTTTATTGCTGTAGAGCTTGCTAGATCAAACTGTTATTACGGAGCCTGGGCTTTAAGTACCGATGCTCCAGAACTACCTACTGCCGCAGCTACATGCAGAGTTAGTGCCAGCCAGGCTTATCATGAATGTTCTAAAGAAAACATACAAACACATGGCGGAATGGGTTTCACTTGGGAATTTGATTGTCACCTTTATTACAGAAGATGTAGACAATTAGCTGCGAATATAGGAAGCCAATCTATTTGGAAAGATAAACTAATAAGCTCCCTGGAAAGAGCTAATCAAATATAGGAGAAAATTATGGATTTTAACGATACTCCAGAAGAAGCTAAATTTAGAAAAGAAGCTTATGAATGGCTAAAAGCCAATGCTTCCTTAAAAGAAGGGCCTAAAGATGGCTGGAGAGCAGCTTCTGAAGAAGAAGGTCTGAAAGAGGTTAAAGTTTGGCAAAAGAAATTACACGAGGAAGGTTGGGCTTGTATGCATTGGCCAAAAGCTTACGGTGGACGCGAATCAACCCCTATTGAGAGAGTTATATGGGGACAGGAAGTGTCAAAATTTAAAGTTCCTGGCGGCTACCTTGAAATTGGTCAAGGAATGGCAGGCCCTGTGATGATGATGTACGCAACCGAAGAACAAAAAGAAAGATACCTACCTCCTTTAGCTACGGGTGAAGAAATATGGTGTCAACTTTTTAGTGAGCCTGCAGCTGGATCAGACGTTGCTGGTATCAAGACTAAAGCAGAATTAGAAGGTGATACTTGGACAATAAATGGACAAAAGGTTTGGACTTCGGGAGCTCATTTTAGTGATTACGGAATATTAGTTACTCGAAGCGATCCTTCAGCACCAAAGCACAAAGGCTTAACTTTCTTTTTTGTAGACATGAAATCTCCAGGTATTGAAGTTAAACCAATTAAACAAATATCTGGCGGAGCGAACTTTAATGAGGTTTATTTTACAGACGTAAAAATACCAGACAGTCAAAGACTAGGAGCGGTCGGAGATGGTTGGAAAGTGTCTCTAACAACCTTGATGAATGAAAGACTTGCAGTAGGTGATGCATCTGGACCAGACTTTGAAGAAGCCTTCTCTCTTGCAAGAGGTCAAGATTTAAATGGAAAACTTGCAATTGAGAATGATGCAGTAAGAGAGAAGCTAGCAGATTGGTATTGCCAACAAAGTGGTCTAAAGTATGCTAAATACAGAAATATCTCAGCTCTATCAAGAGGTGAAACTCCTGGCCCACAATCTTCGATAACAAAGATTGTAAGTGGCAATAAACTGCAAGAAGTTGCTAATTTTGGATTAGATATTCTCGACTCTGCAGGAATAATCAGAACTGATGAAGAAGGTGCAGAGCAATCTATGTATCAATATGGATTTTACGGGGCTGCAGGCATAAGAATAGCCGGTGGAACTGATGAGATACTTAAAAATATCATTTCAGAACAAGTTTTAGGAATGCCTCAAGATATGAGAGCCGATAAAGGCATACCATTCAACGAAATACCAACAGGAAATAAATAACTCTGTAAAAGAAAATCAATCAGCAAGCTCTTTCTTAAATCTTGAGTTTGCTGATCTTTCTTGGAAAGATAACGCTCCTTTCTCTAAATCCTTCGGAGACCTTTATTCTTCAAATAATGGTGCATACGAGGAAGCAAAACATGTCTTCATCGAAGGTAACTCCTTAAAAGAAAAATTCCTTAATTTAGGAGTTAGTGCTACTTTTAGTGTTGTTGAAATAGGATTTGGAGCTGGAATAAATTTCCTAGCTACATGTAAAGAGTGGCTTAAAGAAGATAAAAGTAATAAGTTCTTAGATTATGTAGCTTTTGACAAAACTTTATTCAGCATTGAAGAGTTCAAAAAAACAATTAAACAATACCCTGAGTTAAAGGAGCTTTCTGAAGTTTATATAAAAAACTATCCAGCAAACATAGCTGGAACCCAAAGAGTCTCTTTTTATAACGGCAGAATTTCGCTCACTCTAATACTTGGAGATATTAAAAGCTCTCTTTCTTATTTAACTAATGCTACAGATATAGATGTTTGGTTTTTAGATGGGTTCTCGCCTGACAAAAACCCTGATATGTGGTCTAGAGAGATTTTTAACCAGTTGCGTCTCTCAAGTCACCGAGATTCAACATTTTCAACTTACACATCGGCAAGATTAGTTAAAGATAATATAGAAAGTTGTGAACTTATTTATGAATTAGCTGAAGGCTATGCTAATAAACGTCACATGTTAAAAGGGAGAGTCCATGCCGTTAACATTAAAAAAACCTCTAAAGAAAAAAAGATAGCAGTCATCGGTTCTGGAATAGCAGGATGTATCCTTGCATATAAACTAGCGCAAAGAGGCCATAAGGTTGATGTGTATGAACAAAATGACGAGATCTGTTTAGGTGCATCAGGCAATGGAATATTAATCACTTATCCTAGATTGTCCGCATTCGATTCTCCTTATGCTAGATTCTGCTTACATTCTTTTCTCTATGCTTCATCTTTTTATGATCGTCTTAAGACAGATGCATGGCATAAATCAGGAGTATTCATAATGAATCATGATGATTCTTCTCTTAAAAGACAAAACTCTCTTCTAAATGCTAGGCCTGATAAAACACTATTTGAAGAATTAAATCTCGAAGAAGCAAGCGAAAGAGCCGGGATAAAATTAAACCATGGAGGTATTTTCTTTGAGAAAGGTGGTTTTATTGAGACTAAAGCCCTATGCCAAGATTTGCTCAGTCATAGCAATATTAATTTAATCTTATCTTCTAAAATCGAGAAGATAAAAACAGATATAGATAATCATAGAATTTTTGTTAAGGAAGAAGTTTATGAGTATAAAGAGGTATGCCTATGTACTGGACATGCTTCCGAAGATTTACTTGATTTACCTGGACTAAGCCCAAAAAGGGGACAGATATCATATGTAGATAGCTCTAAAGATTTTGAGAACCTAAAATTTCCTATCTGCGCCAGCGGATATTTTTCTCCTAAAGTTCAAGGGTCCCATGTTCTAGGATCTTCTTACAGCGACGTAGAGAATGATATTGTTCTTGAAGATGAGCATGCAGACAACAAGAACAAATTAAAGGCCATTCATGACTTTAAAGTAAAGATACTTGATGGAAAAGTGGGTTTTAGAGCTGTAACAAAAGATAGAATGCCTCTAATAGGTATTAATAAAGGAATATATGTAAACATAGGACACGGTTCAAGGGGCTCAACAAGCTCCCCTTTATGTGCTGAGATTATTGCAGATCTTATAGACGGAAGACCATTGCCTGCAGATCATGAAGTGGTGATAGCTTTAGATGCAAATAGGTTTAATTAAAACCTGAAACAGCCTCTTTAATAAGTACGTTGATTGCTTCCTGATCATTTTGATTATTTGATCTTTTAAATCTTGTAAAAGCATACCAAACAACCTCTTCACTTTTCGCATCATGGAACCTTATTGAAATTTCATCTTTATCAGATCTAATATACCTTTGATCTCTAGAATCAAAGTATCTACCATAATATCCGTAACCTCCTAAATCAGACGATCTATCAATTTCTCTTTTTGTTCCTAAATAGAACCTAATAACTAAATCAGGTTTCTCAGAAATATTAAGGCCTTTACCCTCTAAAGAGGATTCTATTGCTCTATCTATTCTTTGAATAAGAATAGGATTTATGCTGACTAATTCAGGAGTGTCTTCTATGTCAGGCGATTGAACTTTAAATGTCTTATAAGAAGAGAGATCATAATTTCTATCTGAGTCAGTTTGGATATAAGGAGAACTGGCACAAGCTGCCATTAAGGATAATGCCGATAGAAGGATAATGTTTTTTATCATAATCATTAGATGATATTAATAATTAGAAAAAAATAAACCTTTTTCCTAACCTTTTTTTACAACCTTCATATTGAACCTTATATCTATCTGATTGTCTTTGGACTTTATCAGCAACAGATAGTAGCCATGGCTTAGTTCTATAACTACCTCTTTTATAGCCTCCTCTTCCTTCATGATAAGCTAGATATAAAGCTCTTGCATTGGTTAAAGAAATTCCTAATTGTTTATGGGTTGTATAGTTATACCAACCAACAAAATCTACAGAGTCTTCAAAATCGTTTCTGCTCACAAACCAACCTCCTCTATCGTCTAAATACATTTCCCAAGTACCATCAACTGCTTGCGCATACCCTCTTGCGCTAGTTACTCTTTTCCAAGGTATGAAGCCCAGAAGTTTAGTTCTTCCTGGCCTTGCATCAGCTATAAAACTAGATTCTTGCTTAATAATTGCCATCGAAACATAAACAGGCACTTTCCATCTTTTTTCAGTTTTTTTTGCAGCCTTATACCAGCTGTATCTCTCTTTAAAGATCTTACAGACATCAGTAGTGGTAGAAGGAGGGCTATTTGAAGCACAACTAATCGTTAAAATAAGCAAACTAAATAATAAAAATAATTTTCTTATCATTACTGTTTAAGAATTCTTAGAACGTTATCTTCTTCCAAAACTTCTATTCCCAGATCAAGAGCCTTTTTTAGTTTTGAACCAGGTTTTTCACCCGCTACAAGAAAATCTGTTCGACTAGAAACGCTGCTAGATACTCTTGCACCAGATCTTATTAGCTCTTCTTTTAGTTGGCTTCTGGCTATGTTGTTAAAAGACCCAGTTATAACAACCACTTTGGAGCTAAATAAATTATCTGACTGAATTTTAACCTCTTGTAATTGAACCCCCAACTTAAGTAATTTTTTTATTTGATTCTGATTATCTTTTTTGGATAAATAATTAAAAATATGATCAGCAGCAATTGGACCTATGTCGTTTATTTCAATTAATTCTTCTTTTGATGCAAGCGAGAATTTATCAATATGCTGAAAGTTTAAAGAAAGATTCAAAGCGGTAGCTTCTCCAACTTCTCTAATTCCTAAAGCGTAAATAAATCTTGAAAGCGTAGTTTCTTTACTGTTTTCGATTGAAGTTAGAAGCTTCGAAGCAGATTTCTCTGCAAAACCTTCTAATCCTAATAAATCTTTCTTTTTTAAAGTGTATAAATCTGAGAAATCAGAAATAAGTTCCTTTTGTACTAAAAGTTCAATGATCCTTTCACCCAGACCATCTATGTTGAGTGCATTTCTAGAAACATAATGCCTGATTGACTCGGTTTTCTGAGCCGGGCAATTTGTCCCAGCATTGCACCTTAATATAGCTTCACTTTCTAATTTAACTAATTTGCTATTACAGGAAGGGCAAGCATTCGGAGTCTCAACTTTATGAGAGTCTTTTTTTCTTTTGGATAAGTCAACTTTGATAATTTGTGGAATTACATCGCCTGCTCTCTTAATTTGTACCGTATCTCCTTCTCTCACATCAAGACGTTCTATTTCATCGAAGTTATGGATACTTGCGTGGGAAACTACCACTCCTCCAATGTTAAGTGGCTCAAATTCTGCAACTGGTGTAATGCTTCCCACTCTTCCTACCTGGACAGTAATAGACTTAACTTTCGTCGAACCCACTTCTGCAGGGAATTTCCTTGCTATAGCCCACCTTGGTGCCCTGGAAACCTGGCCTAGAGATTCTTGCATCTTAAAACTATTCACTTTAAAGACCACGCCATCTATCTCATAAGGAAGTTGCTCCCTTAAACCTTCTATTTTTTTAAAATAAGAGATACATTCATTTAAGTCATTTACTTGTTCAGCTAAAGGATTGATTGGTAAGCCCCATGAAGCATAGGAATCAAAAACTTCCTTTTGAGTTTTAGGTGAAGTGCCCTTACCAAAATCTATGCTTCCCATGCCGTGCGCAAAAAACTTTAAAGGTCTCGAAGCTGCAACCCTAGGATCTAATTGCCTTAAACTTCCTGCCGCAGCATTTCTTGGATTAGCAAAAATCTTCTCAAGGTTAAACTTTGCTTTATTATTTATCTCCTTAAAATCTTTGGTATCAATAAAGACTTCTCCTCTTATCTCTATCAAGTTAGGTGCCTTAATTTTGGATTCTCTAAAAGATAAAGGTATTGAAGATATAGTTCTAATGTTATGAGTTATGTCTTCACCTGTTTTTCCGTCTCCTCTCGTGGTTGCTTGATGCAAGAAACCTTTCTTATAAATTAGATTAACGGCTATTCCGTCTAATTTTGGTTCGCAGGAAAAGTTGACTTTTGTTTCTGATATAAGCCTTTCCTGTATTCGTTTGTTAAAATCTTCTAAATCCTTAGTATTAAAAGCATTTTCAAGAGAAAGCATAGGTGTTAAATGATCTACCTTATTAAATCCTTCTAAAGGTTCCGAACCTACTCTTTGAGTGGGAGAATAGCTATAACTAAGGCTAGGATACTTAGTTTCTAATTCTAAGAGTTCATTAAAGAATACATCGTATTCAGAATCCTCGATAGTAGGATTATCTAAAGAATGGTAATTATATGAATGTTCATTAATTATCTTGTGAAGCTCGAGTACTCGAGTTTTAACTTCTGAATCAACTTTCATCAAATATTAAGTTAACCAGCGCTTGCCAAGAATTGTCTTCTATATTCAAGGACTTGTTGTCTCATGTGTTCAATCATTTGCTTAGTAAGTAGATTTCTATCTTCATCCAGAACCTCGCATTTAAAGTTTTCTTTTAAAGATTGTGAGACATCAATTAACAGATCAAAAGATTCTAAAGGACTTGATAAGTTAGTAGGGTCTAATACCAGTGCTAAATCATCGGAAACATTATCTTCTAAGAAAGTCCCTGGTTTTTTTCCGTTTAAGATGTTGAAAGCTATATTTCTTTTTTCATCTAAAATTGTAAATAAGCCTTTTTCATCATAAACATAATTTAAATCATTTATTGCTTCTGTAATAGAGTCCTTCGAAAACTGATCTTTTCTTTGGCTACTTAAGTGCAAAATAAGGAGTGAGCCCGAAGGTTTAATATCTAATAATGTCTCTTCTTCTATATCTTCAAATTCTTGTTCAGAAGGTTCGTCACTAAACCCTTGCATCCATTCTTTTTCGAAGTCTTTACTTACATATTCTTCAGTGTCTATAAGATCTACTTTTATTGAGCTTCTTTTTATCCTTATTGCTCTACGAATACCATCAATAAACACTAAAGCTAAAAGAGCTCCAATAACTATAGTTAATATTTCAGGTAAGTTGAACATGTTAACTAGCGGCTAATTCCACCGCTTGATCTACATCTACAGCAACCATTCTAGATACGCCTGGTTCTTGCATTGTAACGCCCATTAAATGTTTACTTTTCTCCATAGAAATTTTATTGTGTGAAATATATACAAATTGAACTTGTTTAGACATTTCTTCAACTAAATCTATAAAACGCATAGTATTCAAGTCATCTAAAGGAGCATCTACTTCGTCTAGCATGCAGAAAGGAGCCGGGTTTAATTCAAAGAAAGCAAAAACAGTAGCTATAGCAGTTAAGGCTTTCTCTCCACCCGACAATTGAGAGACGCTTGCATTTTTCTTTCCTGGAGGTCTTGCTGAGATACCCACACCACAACTCAACAAATCATCTCCTAGCATTATAAGCTCAGCATGCCCTCCCCCAAAAAGTTTAGGAAAAGAATTAGCTAAGCTTAGATTTAATTTATCAAAAGTATCTTTAAAAGTTGTTCTGGTTTCTTTATCAATTTTATTGATTGCATTTTGAAGAGTCTCTAGCGCATCCATCAGTTCTTGATGTTGGCTATCAAGTAGTTCTTTTCTTTTTTCTTCTTGTTCAAATTCTTCCATTGCAGCTAAGTTAATAGCTCCTAATCTTGAAATCTTTAATTCAATTGATTCTAGATCTGAAGCGAAGTTATCTGAAGATTTAGATTCATCCAGCTCATTTAAAAGACTTTCTAAATCTCCATCTAAATCTTTAATTTGTTTAACTAAATTATCTCCCTCTATCTTGGATGCCTGCCTTTCTAGTCTAAACTTCTCTAAAGCTTCTCGAAGACTGATTGCCATTTGTTCTTTTTCTATTTTTTCTCTCTCTATCTTATGTATAGATTCATTACACTCTTCGATAGCCTTTCTGGAGTTTAATAATTTATTTTCAACAAGTAATCTTTCAGATAGTAACTTGTCAAGATTGGCTTGTATGTCTGAAATAGGCTCGTTTAAAAGATTGGATTCTTCAACTAAAGATAAATTCTCTGACTCAAGATCATTAAGTTGAGTATTTACATGCTTATCTTCCGATCGTAAAGAAGCAAATTTAGCCTGTAGGTCAGCAAATTTATTAGTCTTATCAATTAAGTTAATTCTCTGTTGTTTTGCGTCTTCTGAAGAGTCGGATAGGAAATCTTGAGTTAGCTTAGTTAATTTTGATGGCTCTTCTTTTAAAGACTCTATCTCACTTTTTAACTCAATAGCTTCAAACTCGAGCTCTTTTATTATTTCAAGAGAGCTCTTTTTATTTAAATTCTCTAAAAGAGATCCTATGTTCATTTCTAACTTTGAAATAATAGACTTTGATTGAGAAATAAATGCTAACCACAAATTCTCAATCTTTTCAGATTCTTCTAAATTTAAATCTTCTACATTTCCCTCTTTGATTTTTTGTAATTCAGAATTAATGGAATTAATATTTGATTGAACTTGGTCTTTTGATTTATTTAATGCCTGCAACCCCTCTCTTCTTGAATCTATCTGTAAATTATTAGTGTTCAATTTTTCTTCAATCTCTCTAACTCTTTCCTTCTTAATAGCCAGTTCTTGTTCTGTTCTAGAAATATCAGCACCAAAACTATAAAACTCTTGCTGGACCTTATCCATTTCCGACTGCAACTCAATTTGGTTGGCCCTTAGTTCAATGACCTCACTGTCAGAAGTATTTTTAGCCGAATTTACTTCCTCAACCTTTAGTTCTTGGTCTTTTACTTCTTTTTCTTTTACTTTAACGATCTTAGAAATATCAAGCCACTTGGAGGTAAGAAGTAATTGATGAGCTTTATTTTCATCTTTTCTAAGTTGTGAATATTTCTCTGCAGCTTTAGCTTGTCTTTGAAGTTTATGCAAAAGTCTTGATATCTCTTCTCTTAAATCCTCCAACCTGGAGAGATTCTCTCTTGTTCTTTTAATTCTTGATTCAGTTTCTTTTTTTCTTTCTAAGTATCTTGAAATACCTGCTACTTCTTCTATATAGCCACGCATCTCTTCTGGTTTTGCACTTACCAATTGAGAAATCATCCCTTGCTCTATGATTGCATAAGATCTAGGGCCTAAACCCGTTCCTAGGAACACGTCAGTTATGTCTCTCTTCCTACAACTTGTTCCATTTAGGTAATAATTAGACTGTCCATCCAATTCAAGACTTCTTCTTACGGAAATTTCACTGTAACTAGAAAATTCTCCACCTATTCTTCCATCTTTATTATCAAAGAAAAGTTCTACAGAAGCTTTTGAGACTGGTTTCCTAGATGAAGAACCATTGAAAACTACATCTGACATTGAATCACTTCTTAAATTCTTTGCAGAACTTTCACCTAGTACCCACCTCACGGCATCTATTACATTTGATTTTCCACAACCATTTGGTCCTACTATGCATGACATGGATGAAGGGAAAGTTACTGTTGTTGAATCAACAAAAGATTTAAAACCAGATAGCTTTACAGAGTTTAATCTCATAATTTGTATTTTATTGGGGGGTAAGAATCCATTGCTTCAGAAAGAAGCATTAATGAAACAGAATTAACCTTCATTTACATGCAAAGTCTATTCTATATATCGCCCAGAAACTACTGATTTTTTAGTTTTTTTACTGTCTCTATTAAGGTCTTTAGTTCGGAAATATCTCTTTCATTTTTAAGGAAATTAAGAGCTTTTGTCCAAAGTTTAATAGTCAAATCTATGTTCTTATTTTCTAGCTCTTTCAGCCCTTGTAGGGTTAAAGCTGAAGGGTTGTCTGGGCTTTTCAATAAAGCTTCATCTAAAACTACCTCAATCTTGCTATTAAAGGTTCTTTCCTCTATTAAGAACATTGTTTGAGCGTATTCAGCTAAAACACTTCCGCCTAATTCATTAGGAAATTTCCTATATAAATGGTCAAAAGCTTGACCAGCTAAAGTGTTCTCGTTTATACCTTTTAATCTTTTAGCTAATAAGTAAATTTCTCCAGCCTGAACTCCGTCTCTACTTGCTATTTCTAAGATTATTCGATCAACCTCTAGAGTGTCTTGTTCTCTATTGGGTGATTGATCAGCAATAAATCTATTTAGAATTTCCTTATCATTGATCAATTTATAATTTTCTTCTCCCTCTAGGCCTTTATATATAAACAGAGTGATTGAAGTGCATAACAAAGAAATTACAACTAGAGAGATCTTTAAATCTAATCTAATAAAACCCCTTAGAGCAAAATAAAACAAAGCAAAAAGCGGGACAAATAAATAAAAATAAATCATTTAAAAAGATCTTTACCTATTGATTCCCTTTTGAATTAGAAAATCTTGTTAATAGTATTACGAGTATTATGAAAAGTGTAATTAGAAAAATAAAAAAAGGTCCAAGCCATAATGCGTATGTATCTGGCCTAAAAGGAGGATCATAAACAATAAAATTTCCGTATCTATCTATCAGATAGGTCTTTACTTCTTCCTCGGTCTTTCCTGACTTAACTAGCTTATAAACCTCTCTTTTTAAGTCATTAGCTATAGGAGCATTTGAACCAGCTAAATTTGATCCTTGGCATTTAGGGCACCTAAGTTCATTTAATAGAGATAAAAATCTCTCTTCATGGACACTATCTTCAAATGGATAAATTACTTTAGGTTCATTAGCTGAAACTAGGCTATAGATAATAGTTATAAGCATTAGAGAAAAGAACTTCTTAAACATCATTGTCCTCATTTAAAAATTTCTCGAATTTCTCTTTCCACACTTTTTGAGTCAATGCGCCTACGTGCCTTTCTCTAATAATACCTTCTTTATCAACAAAAAATGTCTCTGGAGCTCCGTAAACACCTAAATCAATCGCTAGCTTTCCTTGTTGATCAAAAATGCTGAATTCAAATGGATTACCTTCATTCTCTAAAAGATCTAGAGCCTTTTTCCTATCATCTTTATAATTAAGACCATAGACTGTTAAGGTAGATTTATTCTTTAACTGCATTAGAAATGGGTGCTCTACTCTGCATGCTATGCACCATGTAGCCCATACATTAATCAAGGCAGGAAGTTTATTTACGCTACTCTTAGAAAGAATATTGTTCGGATTTTCAAGAGCAGGTAATTTAAATTCTGGGACTGACTGATCTACAAGTACAGACTCCAATTGCTCGTTTTCTTGAGTTAAAAAAGAATATAAAACCACGACAAGAATTCCAAAAACAACCAAGGGCATTAAATTTAATATTCTTTTCATGACTTCCTTCTTAGAATGTTTATGCTAGAAATAAATGTGCCTAAAGTTATCAACAAAGCACCCAACCAAATCCATCTAATAAAAGGTTTGCTTTGCAGCTTAAATGACCAAGAGTCTCCTTTAAAATTATCTCCCATTGAGATATAAAAATCTCTAAAAATTCCAGTATCTATAGCAGCTTCAGTGGTTACTTGACCTGAAGGAAAATAAGTCCTTTTTTCCGTTTGAAGATTAAAAGTTCTGCCACTATCTAAAACTTTAATGTTTGCTGTTTTCGAAATGAAATTTGGACCATTTATATCTTTAATATCTAATAATTCTACATCTTTGTTAAGAAATTCTATTTTTTCTCCAGTGTCTAATATCAGCTCTATGTCATTAGAATAAGAGGACACTACCCCAACACCCAAGACCAGCAAGGCCATGCCCGTGTGAGACAATAAAACTCCTATTCTTCTATTAAGGAAATCTAAATATTTATTAAAAGATTTAAAAGAGAAATTAATTAATAAAGATCCAACAATTAACCAAGAAAATATGAAGATTGTAAAAAAGGAAGCAGGGATAAGTTCATCAAATAAAACAAAAAGCAAAACAAGGGTTAAAAGAAATATCGATAGGGACTCTAATATTAATTTGGTTAAAAAATTAAATGACTTTGTACTCCCCCAAGATAAATATAAAGCTATTCCCTGAAGCAAACCAAGCAAAATGGAAAAAGGAAATATGATGAATTCAAAATAAGGAGCACCCACAGAAATTTGTTTACCTCCAGTGTAAGCTTCGTAAATTAGCGGGTATAAAGTTCCAAAAAGAATAGAAACTGCTAAAACTACCAACAACACATTGTTTAAAAGTAATCCAAATTCTTTTGAATTTAATGAATAAAAAGAAGTCTTATTCTCTGTTGAATTCTTAAACGCAAAAATAGCAAGGCCTCCAAGAACAAAGAATGAAAAGATTCCAAGCATGAATAGCCCTCTTTCAGGGTCCAACGCAAAAGCGTGAACAGAAGTTAAGATTCCGGAACGGACTAAAAAAGTTCCTAGCAAACTAGCAGCAAAGGCAAAGATAGATAACAACAATGACCAGCTGACGAATAAGTTCCTGTTTTCTGTAACAATAAGTGAATGGACTAAAGCAACCGTTAAAAGCCAAGGAACAAAAGCTGCATTCTCAACAGGATCCCAAAACCACCAACCTCCCCATCCTAATTCGTAATAAGCCCACCAACTTCCAAGGCCTATTCCAACTGTTAGAAAGCTGCACGCCAAAAGCGTCCATGGCCTAGAGCTGGATGCCCAATCTTTATTTGATTGACCGCTTAACATAGCCGAGATTGATATAGCAAAAGGTAATAACAAACCTGAATAGCCAAAATAAAGCAGAGGGGGGTGAACTGTGAAAGCAAAATCTTGTAAAGAAGGGTTTAGATCAGCCCCGTTTAAAGGTGGAATAGGCAATATCCTTTCAAAAGGATTTGAAGTAAATATTGTAAATAACAGGAAAGAAAAAATAACTAAACTACAAACTCCAAAAACAATATTAGAGAAATTAGTATTTCTATTTTTATCAAAAGATATAAATGCTAGTAACCAAATATTCATCGATAAAATCCATAAAATCAAGGAGCCTTCATGTGCTCCCCAGGTAGCTGCAAATTTATAATAGATTGGTAAATTTATATTGGAATTCTGAGCAACGTAAGCAACTGAAAAGTCATCAACTACAAAAGAGTAAATTAATGTAATAAAAGAACCAAATACCAATAAAAACATCAATAAAGCCATCTTCCGTATAGGTAGTTCTTTATTAAAAATAAAAGGACCAAGGCCCCCTACAAGGCTTAAAACCAATGACGATATTAAGAATATATGTCCTATTTCAGGAATCATTCTGTCTGTTCCATTAACTTTGCAACCTCGGGCGGCATGTAATTTTCATCGTGTTTAGCCAAAACTTCTATAGCCCTAAAAGTACCTTCCTTTTCAAGATACCCTTGAACTACAACCCCAGCTTTTTCAGAAAACAAATCGGGTAAGATTCCAGAATACTGTATTTTTAAATCGTTCTTAAAATCAGTCACTATAAATTCAATACTTAAAGAAGTATCGCTTCTCTTTATTGACCCCTCCCTAACCATACCGCCTGCTCTAATTAATGTTTCCGGAGAAAGGTCATTATTTAACAAATCAGTAGGGGAATAAAATAAATTTAAATTCTTTGATAAGGCAGAAACAACAAGATAAACAGCCAAAATAGATCCTACTACGATAGCTGTAAGAGCATATATTCGTTGCTTCCTTATAGGGTTCATTGAGCTTTAGTTTTATTTTCTTTGTATATCCTGTTTAGCTTTCTGTTTGGTAAATAGATATTTATACCTATTATAAAAAATAATATAAATAGGCATGACCATACATATAAACCATTTCCATCCATGCTAATAATTGTAGATATCTGTTCTATCATCTTTCTAAATTAAGAAATTGCTTAGAAACCCAAGATCTATTTTTTTCTCTAATAACTACTTCAGCTCTTAGGTTCATCGTTAACAATAAAGCAAAAATTAAATAGAAGCCTAAAAAACAAAGTAAAAGAGGTTGGTACATGTCCGGAGTCATGCTTGGTGCAGAAGTTAAAGAGAAAGTAGAAGGCTGATGCAAAGTTTGCCACCAATCCACAGATTTCTTAATTATTGGAATGATAGCTATGCCTACTAAAGAAAGTATTGAAATAGCACGATCAGCTTTTGTCTTATCATCGATTGAAGAATGCAGTCCGATGATAGCTGCGTAGATAAAAAATAAAATGAGAGTTGAGGTTAATCTTGCATCCCAAACCCACCAAGTTCCCCAAGTAGGCTTTCCCCAAATAGAGCCTGTTAATAAAGCAATTAACGTGAAACTAGCTCCTATAGGTGCAGCCGATTTTAACAACATACCAGAAATCTTGACTCTCCAAACCATAGTTATAAAGCCACATATCGCCATGAACATAAAAATAGATTGGCCTAATATTGCCGAAGGAACATGAATATAAATAATACGATAAACATCTCCTTGCTTATAGTCAGTAGGTGAGTAAAAAAGTCCCCACAAAAGCCCTACAATAAAAACAGTGATCGATATAAATAAAAGCCAAGGTAGTATTTTTGAGGACCATTTAAAAAATAAAGGTGGCGACCCCATTTCTATAAACCAGTCTTTAATGTAATTCCAAATCTTATTCATAGTTTAAAAGTATTGCCTCAACAGTTAATAAGCATAGCCCAGGTACGCCGATTGCTAACATCGCTCCCATGATCAATAAAAAACCTGAATAATCTTGATAATCGATTGCAGAAGAAACTGCGGCCGTTCCCATTAACAAAGTAGGAATAGAGAAAGGTAAAACAATAATCGCACTCAATATTGCTGATTTACCCAAAGAAAGAGCTGCTCCGATGGCACCTAATAGGCTCATAAAGAAAGTTCCTAGAATCAGACTACAGATCATTGGTAAAAGACTACTTACTGGCAAATACAATATTAAAGAACTTATTAATGAAGCTAATAAGATAGGGAATCCCGTAACCAACCAATGACAAAGCACTTTTGCAAAAACCAAAACAAAAGATGGATCATTCGAAATGAAAAACTCATCTAAAGTTCCATCCCTAAAGTCTTCGCTAAATATAGTTTCTATAGCCAATAAAGAAGACAGTAAGGCTGCTATCCAGATTACTCCAGGGGCTAACGACCTCAGAAAGTCCTGATCAGGGCTTAAAGCTATAGGGAAAAAGCTTATTACTATTAAAAAGAAGATCAGTGGAGTGATGTAAGTTGAAGACCTCCTAAAGGCCATAAGTAAATCTCTTCTTAAGATTAAAAAGAACCAATTATAAATATTAGACTTCATGATCTAAAGTAATTTGATTAGATATAATTTCGGAAGGTCTATGTCCAGTTATAACAAAAGAAGCTCCTTTAGCATTTAATTCTTTAATGATTTCCACAATTAAACTTGAGGCCTGGTCATCAAGTGCAGAAAATGGTTCATCAATGAAATAAATTCCGAAATCCTTTAATAGCCATCTAGCTATTGAAATTCTTTTCTTCTGACCAACTGACATTTCAGAAGCAAACGAAGAATAATTGTTAATCCCAACTCTATTTAGTGAAGAAAGAATCTTTTCTTCAGAAACCCCAAAAGAATAACTTGATAATCTTAGATTCTCTTGAGCGCTTAATAAATTTTTAATCCCCAAGGAATGTCCTTGATAAAAACAATCTATAGACCTGAAATTATTATAATTATTTTCATTATCTAGCCACTCCATCTCGCCATCACCTATATCAATTAAGCCAAGCAAAATCCTTAATAAAGTGGTCTTTCCAGAGCCATTTGATCCAATAATTTCTATATTTTGACCAGGATATACTTCGAAATTTAAATCATCAAATAGTTGATTATCTGCACGACTGCAAGACAGGTTTGAAACTTTTAACTTTGGAAGCATTTGAGATTCCTATTTTATCAAATATTTGAGTTGAACTGAATGTTAGGAATTAGTGTTTAGTAAGAATGTACTTCTGATAAAATGCTCTTCTTAAATTTTAAGGAAACTGTGAATAAAGTAATTTTTGCTAAAAGGGAAAGCGTAGAGCAGGTTGAAGAAGGGAAAATCCTTGCTCCTAAATTTGATTCTGATGGAATCATACCGGCAGTTGTCACTGAAACTTCATCTGGAGAGGTATTAATGCTGGGCTATATGAATGAAGAATCTTTAACAAAGACCATAGAAACCAAAGAAGCCCATTATTGGAGTCGAAGCAGAGAGGTCTTATGGAAAAAAGGTGATTCAAGCGGGATGATTCATAAAGTAGACGAAATTTTAATTGATGATGATCAAGACTCTTTGTTGCTAAAAGTTTCTATAAAAGGATTAGGAGCAAGTTGCCACGTTGGATATAAATCTTGTTTTTATAGGTCTCTTCAAAACGTAACAGAAGATGGGGTTGAATTAGAGTTCACGGAAGATGAAAAGGTCTTTGATCCTGAAATTGTTTATCCAGGATCAGAAAACCCTACAAAACTGTAACTAGCTGGCTGCAAATAGAGCCTGCTCAATATCCGCAATAATATCTTCTGTATTCTCTATACCTATAGATAATCTCACATAACCTGGAGTTACACCGGCTGACAATTGTTCTTCAGGAGAAAGCTGACTATGGGTGGTTGAGGCAGGATGTATAGCTAATGATCTTGAATCACCGATATTTGCAACGTGATACAACAATTCGAGAGAATCTATGAATTTCTGTCCCGATTCCAATCCTCCTGGTAATTCAAAACCAATCAGAGCGCCGTAACCACCTGATAAGTATTTATCAGCTCTTTCTCTTTTTAAGCCTTCAGCTAATCCGGGATAAGTAACTGAAGCTACCTTTTGATTAGAATTAAGATACTCAGCTACTTTAAGAGCATTTTTTCCATGTTCTTTCATTCTTAAAGGCAAAGTCTCTAGACCTTGAATAAATGACCAAGCATTAAAGGGGCTCATAGCACCACCTAGATCCCTCAGCAAAGTAGTCCTAGCTTTCATAATATAGGCAATTGGACCCAAGGGCTTTATAGCTTCAGTCCAAACTATTCCGTTATAACATGGGTCAGGTGTGTTTAGATTTGGCTGTCTTTCCGCACCTGCACCTTCCCAATCAAAGTTCCCTCCATCAAGAATTAAACCTCCTATTGAAGTTCCATGACCTCCTATATATTTAGTTGTTGAGTAAGTCGTTATAGCTGCACCATGATCAAAAGGCCTACAAAAAATAGGTGCAGCCGTGTTATCAACGATTAAAGGTATGCCAAATGGCCTTCCAACATCTGAGACTTCTTGAATTGGAAAAACTTGTAATTTAGGATTAGGTAAAGTTTCACCGAAATAAGCTCTAGTTTTATTATCAGTTGCTTTAGCAAAATTTTCTGGATCAGTAGGGTCAACAAATCTAACTTCAATTCCCATTTCTGAAAGATTGTTCTTGAATTGATTGTATGTTCCTCCATACAAGTGCGATGAAGAAACGA
>CAJWKH010000012.1 GCA_913042085.1 uncultured Gammaproteobacteria bacterium
TGTCAAACTCCAGGAAAGGTATGGAAAGGTAAAAAGATGTCAGGTCATATGGGAGATGAACAAAAGACCGTTCAAAATCTAGAAATCGCCTCAATAGATTCAAATAATAACTTATTACTTATAAAAGGACCTATTCCAGGACCCACAGGTTCAAACGTAATATTAAAACCGGCTGTAAAATAATAATGGAAATTAAGGTTTTAAATCAAAATGGTTCAGGAGATTCAAATGTTTCTCTACCTGAATCTGTATTTGGTCAAGATTTTAATTCTGATTTAGTCCATCAGCTCATAACAACATATACAGCCAATGGACATCAAAACACCAAGGGGCAGAAAAATAGGTCAGCTGTAAGAGGCGGAGGAAGGAAACCTTGGAAGCAGAAAGGTACGGGTAGGGCGAGAGCTGGAACAATTCGTTCACCTATTTGGAGAGGCGGAGGTGTAACTTTTGCAAAAAAATTCAAAAAAAATAATCCTAAGAAAATAAACAAAAAGATGTATAGATCAGCAATGCGTTCTATTTGGTCGAAGCTAGCAGAAGAAAATAAAATAATTGCACTTAATGAAATAAATATTGAAGAGCCTGTAAAATCTTCTCAAGTGAAGAAAATCCTATCAGATATAGGAATTTCGAAGGCGCTGGTTGTTCTTAATAAGAATAACGAGCAACTTAATAAGGCCTCAAAGAACCTTAAAGAGTGTGATGTATTGACTATAAGCTCTATTAACCCATCTTTGCTTATTAATGCAGATAACGTGGTGGTAACCTCAGAAACAATAAATTCTTTAACCGAGGTTTTGTCCTAATGAAAACAGAACTTTACTCAGTCATAAAGTCTCCCTACTTAACCGAAAAAGTATCTTCGTTAATGGGAGAAGCTAATCAGTATGCATTTAAAGTTGATGTAAATGCTACAAAGTTACAAATTAAGAAGGCAGTTGAAGGTTATTTTTCTGTCGATGTTGAGAATGTAAACACACTAAAGGTTAAGGGAAAAAATAAACGTTCCAGATATAGAATAAAGAAAAGACCTGATTGGAAGAAAGCTTATGTTCGACTTGCAGAAGGTCAGTCAATTGAAGTAGGTACAGAATAATGGCGGCCCAAATAAAGAAATCAAAACCAACTTCTCCAGGACGTAGATTTAGATCTTGGGTGTCTAGAGATGATCTTCATAAAGGAGATCCTCATGCTGCACTTCTTCAACCTAAGAAACAAAAATCAGGAAGAAATAACCAAGGCAGAATAACTTCTAGACACAGAGGAGGAGGCCATAAGAAACATTACAGACTTATTGATTTCAAGAGAACTAAAGATGGAATTCCGGCAAAAGTAGAAACAATAGAATACGATCCTAATAGGTCTGCAAACATAGCCCTTGTGTTGTATGCAGATGGAGAAAGAAAATACATAATCTCTCCTGAAGGATTGTCTGTTGGAAATGAAGTAGTATCCGGAGAAGACTCTCCTATTAAAACAGGTAATACTTTAAGTTTAAAACATATGCCTTTAGGCACAGTTGTTCATTGTATTGAGTTATTTCCAGGTAAGGGCGCGCAAATGTCTAGAAGTGCAGGAACATCAGCACAAATCTTAGCTATTGAAGGAAGATATGTAACTTTAAGGCTAAGAAGCGGTGAAGTAAGAAGAGTGTTGTCAGACTGTAGAGCGACCATAGGAAGTGTTTCTAATCCTGAACACTCATTAAGGTCTATAGGAAAAGCTGGAGCCAAAAGATGGATGGGGAAAAGACCTAGTGTAAGGGGAGTGGCTATGAATCCTGTAGATCACCCTCATGGCGGAGGTGAAGGTAAGACTTCTGGAGGAAGACACCCAGTAACCCCTTGGGGTGTTCCTACTAAAGGTTACAAGACTCGTAAAAAAACTAAAAGCAGCAATCGTATGATTGTAAGAAGAAGGAATTAATCGAATTATGCCTAGATCATTAAAAAAAGGACCATTTGTTGATTTGCACCTACTTAAGAAAGTAGAAAAGGCAGTGTCCACGAATGATAAGAGACCAATAAAGACTTGGTCAAGAAGATCAATGATAACTCCTGACATGGTAGGTTTAAATATAGCAGTTCACAACGGAAGGCAGCATGTACCTATATTTATACAGGAAGATATGGTTGGGCATAAGCTAGGGGAATTTGTTCTAACACGAACATTTAGGATGCATTCTGGAGATAGAAATTAATCATGAGTCAGTCTGTAGCAAAATTGAGGAGTGCAAGAGTTTCTAGCCAAAAGGCTAGATTGGTTGCAAACCAAATTAGAGGGAAGAAGGTAGAAGAAGCTATGGGTATCTTAACTTTTGCACCTCAGAAATCTGCTCATATTATAAAGAAGGTCTTAGAGTCTGCAATTGCTAATGCAGAACATAACCAAGGCCTGGATGTAGATTCTTTATTTGTTTCTACAATTGCAGTAGATGAAAGTTTCACCATGAAACGTATTAGAGCAAGAGCTAGAGGAAGAGCAGATAGGTTTTTTAAAAGAAGCTGCAATATTTCATTAACTTTAGAAGAAAAGGGTAAATAATGGGACAAAAGGTACATCCAATAGGTTTTAGGTTAGGTATTACTACTCAACATACTTCTAACTGGTATGCAGAGAAATCTCAATATACTGAGAATTTATTAAAAGACATAGAAGTAAGAGAACACCTAGAAAAGAAACTTTCCCATGCCTCTGTAAGTAGGATTGATATTGAAAGGACTGCTGATAATGCAAGGGTTTTAATTCATACTGCAAGACCAGGAATTGTCATAGGAAAGAAAGGAGAAGATATAGATAAGATGAGAGAGGATATAACTCAAAGAATGGGGATTCCTGTCACATTAAGCATACAAGAGATTAGAAAGCCTGACCTTGATGCCAAGTTATTAGCAGAAAGTGTAGCTCAACAGTTAGAAAGAAGAGTTATGTTTAGGAGAGCCATGAAAAGAGCTGTTCAGAATGCTATGAGGCAAGGAGCTGAGGGAGTAAAAATTAGAGTTGCAGGTAGATTAGGCGGTGCAGAAATAGCAAGAGCAGAGATTCAAAAAGAAGGAAGGGTTCCTTTGCACACCCTTAGAGCAGATGTTGATTACGGCTTAGCAGAAGCTAACACCACTTATGGAGTAATAGGCGTTAAAGCTTGGGTGTTTAGAGGGGAAGTTCTGGATAAGCCAAATAAGGATTCAGAGTAAGGTGTAAGAAATGTTTCAACCTAAAAGAACAAAATATAGAAAACAGCAAAAAGGTAGAAATACTGGCAATGCTCAAAGAGGAGCAACTCTAAGTTTTGGAACTTTTGGCCTTAAGGCAACAGAAAGAGGTCAATTAACTTCTAGGCAGATTGAGGCTGCAAGAAGGGCTATGACTAGGCATGTAAAAAGAGGAGCTAAGATTTGGATAAGAGTTTTCCCAGACAAGCCTATCACTAAGAAACCTCTAGAAGTAAGGCAAGGTAAAGGAAAAGGAAATGTAGAGTATTGGGTTTGCCCAATAAAACCTGGAAAAGTTTTATATGAAATGGAAGGAGTTGACGAAGAGCTAGCTAAAGAAGCTTTTGCATTAGCTTCAGCTAAGATGCCAATAGCAACAACTTTTATAAGGAGAGTCTAATGGCCAAAGAAACTTTATTAAGCAGGTTAAGGAGTAAATCTACTGACGTTAGCGATGAAGAAGGGAAGTTAAGAAAAGAACTTATGGAGTTAAGGGTTCAACACTCTTCGGGACAACTAAAAGAGACTCATAAAATAAGAGAAATACGGAAATCAATTGCACAATTAAAGACTTTAAATAATGAAGTTAAAGAAGAAATAAAAGATGACTGAAATTAATACAAGAACTCAAACAGGCCTGGTTGTTAGCTCTAAAAGAGATAAAACCATTACTGTTATGGTCGAAAGAAAGGTAAAGCATCCTTTATATAAGAAAATTCTTAGGAGATCATCTAAGCTTCAAGCGCATGACCAAGACAATGCGTGTAATGAAGGAGATTTAGTAACTATTCAAGAGTGCAAGCCTTTGTCTAAGACGAAGTCTTGGGAATTGTTGAAGGTAGAAAAGAAGGTTCAAGAAATAAAGTAAATAAGAGAAATGATACAAGAACAAAGTTATTTAGAAGTTGCTGACAATAGTGGAGCAAGGAAACTTATGTGCATCAGAGTTCTTGGTGGTTCAAGGAAAAGATTTGCTAGGGTTGGTGATGTTATAAAAGTGAGTGTAAAAGAAGCGATACCAACTGGAAGAGTGAAAAAAGGTGAAGTCGTAGATGCTGTTATAGTAAGAACGAAGAATAAATTAAGAAGATCTGATGGTTCTGCTATCAGGTTTGATGATAACGCTGCTGTTCTAATAAATGCTCAAAAACAACCTATAGGCACCAGAGTTTTTGGCCCTGTTTCAAGAGAATTAAGGAATGAAGACTTTATGCGAATTGTTTCTTTAGCTCCGGAGGTGCTTTAGTTATGAATAGGATTAAAACCGGAGACCAAGTCATTGTTATTGCTGGAAAAGATAAAGGAAAGCAAGGTTCGATTACTAAAATTCTTTCCAATGGAAGATGCTATGTTTCAGGAGTTCAGATGGTTAAAAGACATACCAAACCAAATCCTAATGCCGGAATAGCCGGTGGAGTAGTTGAAAAAGAAGCGTCAATAGACATGTCTAATATCTCAATTTTTAATTCCTCTACAAAAAAAGCTGACAAGGTAAGTGTTAAGTCATTAGAAGATGGAACTAAAGTTAGAGTATTTAGGTCTTCAGGCAAGGAGATAAAATAATGTTACCTTTAAGAGATCACTATATAAATACAGTAGTTCCAGAATTAAAGGAATCTTTAAATTTAAGTTCAATAATGGCCGTCCCTAAAGTTACTAAAGTTACTTTGAACATGGGCGTTGGGGAAGCTATGAATGATAAAAAACTTCTTGAGAGGGCTGTAGAAGACATGATGCTTATTGCCGGTCAAAAACCATTAGTTACTAAAGTTAGAAAATCTGTAGCTAACTTTAAGATAAGAGATGGCATGCCCATAGGATGTAAGGTTACTTTAAGAGATCACAGAATGTATGATTTCTTGCAAAGGCTAATAGGGATAGCAATTCCTAGGGAGCGTGATTTTAGAGGCCTTGAAATTAAATCTTTTGATGGAAGAGGTAATTATTCTATAGGAATAAAAGAACATATCATTTTTCCAGAAATTGATTATGACAAAGTAGATAAGATAAGAGGTCTCGATATTAGTATTTCAACTTCAGCAGAAGATGATAAGTCTGGAGAAGCTTTATTAAGAGCAATGAAATTCCCATTTAAGAATTAAGGAAAGATATATGGCAAAGGCATCAATGAAAGCAAGAGAAGAAAGAAGAAGAAAGACTGTCCTTCGTTTTGCTAAAAAAAGAGCTGATCTAAAAGAAATCATAAGAAATCCCAAATCTTCTGATGAAGAAAGAGAATTGGCTCAGATTAAACTGCAAAAACTTCCTAGGGATGCAAATCCCATAAGGATGCAAAGAAGATGTGCTATCACTGGAAGACCTCATGCTGTTTATAGAAAATTTGGTTTGGGTAGGAATAAATTAAGAGAATTAGCTATGAAGGGCGATATACCGGGTTTAGTTAAGTCAAGTTGGTAAGGATTATTTATGAGTATGCAAGACCCCATAGCAGATTTATTTTCTAGGATAAATAACGCGCAGACACGTGGAAAAACTAGCGTAGTTGTCCCTAGTTCTAATAAAAAAATTAGCCTTGTTTCGCTTTTAAAAGACAAAGGCTATATAGATTCATTTAATGTTTCTGATAACGCTAAGCCAGAAATAGAGATTAAATTAAGGTATTTTGAAGGCGCTCCAGTAATTAAAGAGCTTAAAAGGATAAGTAAACCTGGCTTAAGGCAGTATTCAAATAAGAAAGAAATACCTGAAATTAACGGCGGCCTAGGTATAGCTGTTGTATCAACAAATAAAGGATTAATGACCGATCAAGAAGCTAAGGAAGCTGGTCTTGGTGGAGAATTAATCTGTTCAGTTTTTTAGAAAACAAATTATGGCAAGAACATCATTAAAACCAGTTGAAATACCAGAGGGTATTTCTCTAGAAAATAAAGACAAGAACTTAGTTTTTTCAGGGAAGCTAGGTGAAATGTCTCTGCGAGTTCATGAAGACGTTGATATTAAAGAAGAAGCTAATTTTATTAGTTTTATTCCTAATAAAGAAACTAAAGAGTCTTTAGCTATAACGGGAACAATGAGAGCCTTAGCTTCAAATATAATTCAAGGGGTAGATGTAGGATTTGAAAAGAAACTTGAGATTAATGGAGTAGGCTATAGAGCTACTTTAGAAGGTGATGCTATTAATCTAAGTTTAGGTTTTTCGCACCCTATAAAACATAACTTACCCGAAGGTGTTACAGCAGACTTACCAAGTAATACGGAAATAATCTTAAAATCAATGGACAAGCAGTTAGTGGGTCAAGTAGCAGCTGAAATAAGAGATTACAGACCTCCCGAACCTTATAAAGGAAAAGGAGTGAAGTACTCAGATGAAAGAATTATTAGGAAAGAATCTAAGAAAGCATAGACATGGCAATAAAAAGCGTTAAAAGACAGAAACGAGCTCTTAAGACTAGATCTAAGATAGCATTAACTGAAAATAACAGACTAACAGTGTTTAGATCTAATTCTCATATTTACGCTCAAATTATTACTAGTAAAGGTTCTGAGGTTCTTGTTTCTGCTTCTACTTCTGAATCAGATCTAAAATCTGATAATAATGGGAATATAGAAGCAGCTTCTCGAGTAGGGAAAGTTATCGCAGAAAGAGCTAAAGAGAAAGGTATCGATAAAGTCTCTTTCGATAGATCCGGCTATAAATATCATGGTCGTGTTAAAGCTCTAGCTGAAGCTGCTAGAGAGGCAGGTCTTTCATTTTAGGAAAAATTATGAATATGAACATGGCAACAGATACTTTAAGCTCGGAAGTTTTAGAAGAAAAACTAGTTCAAGTTAACAGAGTAGCAAAAGTAGTTAAAGGTGGAAGAATATTTGGCTTTACCGCAGTAACTGTAGTTGGAGATGGAAACGGAAAGATTGGCTTTGGTAGAGGCAAAGCAAGAGAAGTCCCTATAGCTATACAAAAAGCATTAGATCATGCTAGAAGGAACATGTTCGATATAGAATTAAAAGGAAATACTATTCAATATCCAATTAAAACTAAATATGGAGCTTCAGTAATTTTTATGAAACCAGCAGCACCAGGAACTGGGATTATAGCTGGAGGAGCAATGAGAGCTGTGCTAGAACTAGCTGGAGTTAAAGATGTTTTAGCTAAATGTTATGGATCAACCACTCCCGTTAATGTAGTAAGGGCAACCTTAAAAGCTTTGAGAGATATGGAATCTCCTGCTCGAGTGGCTAAAAGACTTGGCAGAGGGTAAGAGATGGTAGACAAATTAATTACAATAAGATTAAAGAAGAGTTTGATTGGGTCTAAAGATTTCCAAAGACAGAGTGTTAGAGGTTTAGGTCTATCTAAATTAGGACAAGAAGTTTCTGTAAAAGATACCCCTGAAAATAGAGGCATGATAAATAAAGCAATACATTTATTAGAGGTTAATTAAAACGGATAAATGAAAATGAAATTAAGTGCACTAAAACCAAACCCAAAAAGAAATAAAGCCAGTAAAAGAGTTGGTCGAGGTACTGGGAGCGGGTCTGGTAAAACTAGTGGTAAAGGACATAAAGGCCTTAAATCTAGATCTGGAGGTAGAGTCAGGGTAGGCTTTGAGGGGGGACAAATGCCTCTTCAAAAGAGAGTACCTAAATATGGATTTAGTTCTAGAACTAATAATAATACTGAACAGCTTAGGTTAAGCACATTAGTTCAGTCAGGAATTACTGATGTAAACATAGCTTCCCTGGTAAGTGCTGATGTAATAAAAAACTCTACCAAGAAGGTTAAGGTGTTTCTTGATACTGATAAATGTTCAAAGATGAATCTCAAGGGTATTAATACTTCTCTTTCTGTTAAGAAAGCTATAGAAGATGCTGGAGGTTCGGTAGAAGGGTAGTTATGGCAGTTAATCCATCAGCTTTAGGTCAAAATAAAGGTCTTTCTGAATTATGGAAGAGACTTAGATTTGTTCTTATGGCTGTGATTATTTACAGAATAGGGACCCATATACCTATTCCTGGCATAGATCCTGACAAGCTGGCTAATATTTTCCAACAGAATCAAGGAACGCTACTCGACCTGTTTAATATGTTTTCAGGAGGAGCTCTAGAAAGAATGAGCATTATGGCTCTAAACATAATGCCCTATATAACTGCTTCTATCATAATGAGCCTCCTTGAAGGTACAACCCCATCCTTAAAGAAGAGATTTAGAGAAGAAGGAGAAGAAGGCAGAAGACTCAGAACCTCTTATGTTCGTTATGGAACAGTTCTTTTAGCATTAATCCAGGCTAGTGGGCTTGCACTAGGATTGCAAAGTCAAGGTTTAGCTCTTGACCCCGGTTTAATGTTTCAGATTGTTGCCATTACTTCATTAGTTTCTGGAACAGTATTTCTTATGTGGTTAGGAGAACTAGTAACGGAAAAAGGAATAGGAAATGGCATTTCGATAATAATCTTTTCTAGTATTGTAGCTGGACTTCCTATGGCTGTAGGTCAGGCTTTTGAAGGAGCGAGACAAGGTGATATTAATCTTATTATGCTTCTTTCAATAGCTCTAGTAGCTGTTGCTGCAATAGCTTTTATAGTATGGATAGAAAGAGGTCAAAGAAGAATTACAGTAAATTATGCCAAAAGGCAACAAGGGAGAAAGATGGTTCAAGGTCAAGCTTCATACCTTCCTATGAAGATTAACCAAGCTGGTGTTATCCCTGCAATATTTGCTAGTAGTTTACTATTATTCCCTGCTTCAGCTTCAACATGGTTTGGTCAAGGTGAAGGGCTTGAGTGGCTTCAAGAGATAGCTTTGGCTTTAGGGCCAGGCCAACCTTTATATGTAATACTCTTTTCTGCTCTTATAGCTTTCTTTTGTTTCTTTTATACAGCCTTACAATTTGATCCTAAAGAAATTTCTGAGAATCTAAGGAGATCAGGGGCGTATATGCCCGGGATAAGACCTGGGGATAACACAGCTGAATACATAGATGGTGTGATGACAAGATTAACTGTATGGGGATCAGGTTATCTTATTCTTGTTTGCTTAATGCCTCAATTCTTAATTGTTTCAGCTAATGTCCCTTTTTATCTCGGAGGAACTTCATTATTGATTGCGGTAGTAGTTGTAATGGATTTTATGGCCCAGGTTCAATCTCATTTAATGTCTCATCAATATGAATCATTGTTAAAGAAAGCGAATTTAAAGGGTTATGGCAATAATCCCTTAGGTGGTAGATAAATTATGAAAGTAAGAGCTTCAGTAAAAAAAATTTGTAGAAATTGCAAAATAGTTAAGAGAAAAGGAACCCTTTACGTGATTTGTTCCACGGAACCAAGACACAAACAAAGGCAGGGATAAAGGAGAAAAGAATGGCCCGTGTAGCAGGTATAAATATTCCAGATAATAAACATGCAGAAGTTTCTTTAACTTATGTTTATGGTATTGGAAGAACGAGAGCAAAAAGTATATGTGAAAAGATAGGAGTGGATCCGTCTACTAAGATCTCTGATTTAAATGAAGATCAACTAGAATTAATAAGAACGGAGATAGGTAATTTCTTAGTAGAAGGCGATCTAAGAAGGGAAGTGGCAACAAATATAAAGAGATTACAAGATTTAGGCACTAATAGAGGTATTAGACATAGAAGACACCTACCTGTTAGAGGTCAAAAAACAAAAAATAATGCAAGAACAAGGAAGGGACCGAAACGTCCAATAAGAAGGTAAAAAATGGCTATAAAAAAATTAAACAAAAAAAGAGTAAGTGAAGGAATTGCTCATATCCACGCTTCCTTTAATAATACTTTAATAAGTATTACTGATAAACAAGGTAATGCTATTGCACAATCTAGCTCAGGAGCCCAAGGTTTTAGGGGTTCAAGAAAGAGTACACCTTTTGCTGCACAGAAAGCTGCTGAAGCTGTAGGAGATAAAGTAAAGATGGCCGGATTAGAAAGTTTAGAGATACAAGTAAGAGGTCCTGGTTCAGGAAGAGAGTCTGCTATAAGGGGTTTAAATTCAAAAGGCTTTAAGATAACTAAGATAACTGATGTTACGCCAATACCTCATAATGGATGTAGACCGCCAAAAAGAAGGAGAGTTTAAGTGGCTAGATATATAGGACCAAAATGTAAACTTTCTCGAAGAGAAGGGAGGGACTTGTTACTGAAGAGTGGGATAAGATCTCATGACTCAAAATGTAAGTCCGAAACAATTCCTGGGCAACACGGAAGAACTAGACGCCCTAGAATTTCTGATTATGGAGTTCAGTTAAGAGAAAAACAAAAGGTAAGAAGAATTTACGGCGTAATGGAGAAGCAGTTTAAAACATATTACAAACAAGCAGCCAGAAAAAAAGGTGTTACTGGTGACAATTTATTACAAATGTTAGAAAGCAGATTAGATAATGTTGTTTACAGGATGGGATTTGCCTCTACTAGAGCTGAAGCTAGACAATTAGTTAGTCACAAATCTATCTTAGTTAACGATAAAAAAGTTAATATACCAAGCTATCAATTAAACCCTGGAGATAATATCTCCTTAACAAATAAGGCCCAGAAACAAAGCAGAGTTCATCAATCTTTGGAAATTTCAAAAAATAGAGAAGAATGCGATTGGGTTGACGTTAATGCAGGAATCTTTTCTGGAGTTTACAAGGCTATACCTGAAAGATCTTCACTTGATACAGACATCAATGAGAATTTAATCATTGAGCTTTATTCAAAATAATATAGAGGAAATAAATATGACAGATAATTATGACATCATTAAAGACTTTTTAACTCCAACAGAGATTGTTGTAGAGGAATCTGGTCCTAATAGGTCTAAGATTGTACTTGAACCTCTAGAGCAAGGTTTTGGGCATACTTTAGGGAATGCATTGAGAAGAATAATATTGTCTTCTATGCCCGGAACAGCTGTTTCTGAGGTAAAAATAGAAGGTGTGCTTCATGAATATAGCACTATTGAAGGAGTACAAGAAGACGTTATTGATATCCTTTTGAATTTGAAAGATTTATCAGTAAGGCTAACTGAAGTTGAAGATGCTGAACTAATTCTTAATAAGTCTGGAAGCGGCACTGTAACAGCTGCTGATATAGAATTACCTAATGGAGTAGAGGTTATAAACCCCGATCATCACATAGCTACGTTAAATCAGGAAGGGTCTTTAAGTATGACTATGCATGTCACTAGAGGAAGAGGTTTTGTTCCCGTTAAAGCTTTAGCTGAAGATGAAGGACAAGAGACGGGTCTTTTAAGACTTGATGCCACGTACTCTCCAATCAATAGGGTAACTTATCAAGTAGATAATGCGAGAGTAGAGCAAAGAACTAACCTAGATAAGCTTACAGTAGATATTGATACAGATGGCACTTTAGAGGCAGAGGAAATCTTGAGAATTTCTGCAACAATACTTCAGCATCAGTTATCAGCTTTTGCTGAATTAGGTAGATTAGAAGAAGTGATTGAAGAAAAGGAAGAAGCTAAAATTGATCCTATCATGTTAAGACCAGTTGATGAATTAGAGTTAACTGTCAGGTCAGCAAACTGCCTGAAGGCAGAGAATATTCATTACATAGGTGATTTAGTTACCAGAATGGAATCTGACTTATTAAGAACACCTAATTTAGGTAAGAAATCATTGAATGAAATTAAAGAAGTTTTACTTTCGAGAGGTTTATCTTTAGGCCTAATATTGGATAATTGGCCGCCTGAAACAAATTAAATATAGATATGAGACACAGAAAGACGGGTAGAAAATTAAATAGAAATAGCCCTCAAAGAAACTCTTTAAAGAAGGGTTTAGCTATATCGATAATAGAACACGAATCTGTTAGCACTACCCTTGCCAAAGCAAAGGAGATAAGAGGGTTTTTAGAGCCTTTAGTTACTTTGGCCAAAGAAAACACAGTAGCAAATCAAAGATTAGCGTACTCAAAGTTAAGATCTAAAGAAGCTGTAGCAAAACTATTTGATGAGTTGGGCCCGCGTTATAAAGATAGACCTGGTGGTTACTTAAGAGTTATAAAAAGCGGTTTAAGAAATGGCGATAAAGCACCTTCAGCACAAGTAGAATTTGTTGATAGACAAGAAAAACCATCTCTTGAAGATGTTGCAGAAGAAGCTATTTCTTAATTTTTAATTCTTTTTTTAAGTGTTTTCCTGTGTGAGAACCTTTTATCTTCGTAATTTGCTCCGGGGTTCCGTTTGCAATTATTTCCCCTCCTTCAGAACCTCCTTCAGGACCTAAATCAATTACCCAATCTGAAGACTTTATTACTTCCATATTGTGTTCAATTACAACAACACTATTTCCATTATCTCTTAACCTCTTGAGTACTTTTAGCAGTAATTCTATATCGTAAACATGAAGACCGGTTGTAGGTTCATCTAAAATATATAGAGTATGATTAGAGGGGGTTTTAGATAACTCTTTAGCTAACTTTACTCTTTGAGCTTCTCCTCCAGATAGGGTAGTGGCTTGCTGACCCAATTTTACGTATCCTAAACCTACATCTTGCAAAGTGCTTAATTTCTTCTTAATAGAAGGTATTGAATCAAAGAATTCTAAAGAATCTTCTACAGTCATATTTAAGACCTCATAGATATTTTTCCCTTTGTATTTAATATCTAGTGTTTCTCGGTTATATCTATGTCCATCACAAACGTCACATTTAACATAAACATCTGGTAAGAAATGCATTTCAACCTTTATCACTCCATCACCTTGGCAAGATTCGCATCTTCCGCCTTTCACATTAAAGCTAAATCGACCAATCTTATAACCTCTTGATCTGGCTTCTTGTGTACCAGCGAAGAGTTCTCTTAATGGTGTGAATAATCCAGTATAAGTTGCAGGATTTGATCTAGGAGTTCTTCCTATAGGGCTTTGGCTAATTTCTATAATTTTGTCTACATCATCTATCCCTGATAAATCTTTAAAAGGTTTAGGATCTCTTCTTTCTGCTCGCGATACTTCATTGGAAATAGCTGGAAGGAGAGTTTGATTTATTAAAGTAGACTTTCCCGAACCTGATACACCTGTTACACAAACAAATAAGTCTAAAGGTAATTCTAAATTTACATCCTTTAGGTTGTGTCCACTAGCCTTTGAAAGCTTAATCAACCTATCCTTATTAAATTCTTTCCTTTTCTTTGGAATTGATACAGCTCTTTTTCCAGAGAGATACTCTCCTGTTATTGAGTTTTTTGATTTTGCTATCTCCTTAGCAGTACCTTGCGCACATACTTCGCCTCCATGGATGCCAGCCCCAGGTCCAATATCTACAATGTGGTCAGCATACATCATGGTTTCATGATCATGTTCAACGACTATTACAGAGTTCCCCATATCTCTTAATTTGGTAAGTGTCTTAAGAAGTTTCTCGTTATCTCTCTGATGCAATCCAATGGACGGCTCATCAAGGATATAAGTAACTCCAACCAGGCCTGCTCCTATTTGACTTGCTAGTCTTATTCTCTGCGCTTCCCCTCCACTAAGGCTTTCAGCACTTCTTTCTAAAGTTAAGTAATTCAGACCAACATCAATTAGAAATTCTAAGCGTTCCTTTAGTTCTTTAGTTATCCTGTCCGCTATTTCTTTTTTTGACCCTGTTAATTTAAGTTTCGAAAAGAATTCAAAAGCTTGGTCAATTGTGAAAGAAGTTATTGCCGGCAAACTTGTATCATTAATAAAGATATTTCTAGCTTCTTTTCTTAGTCGTGTTCCAGAGCATTCTTTACAATCTGAGACGCTGATTTGCTTCGAAAGATCTTCTCTAATGTAATTTGATTCAGTCTCTTTATATCTTCTATTTATGTTGTTTATAACTCCTTCAAAAGGGAATCTTCTATCAACTAGCTTTCCTCTCTTGGTTCTCCAGCTAAAGTCAACTGGTTTACCATTACTTCCATTTAATATCAGATCTTTAGTTTCGGTATCAAAATTCTTAAAAGGCTCCTCCAAGGAAAATCCATATTCCTTTGAAAGACATTTTAATAAATGAAAATGATATTTATGACTCATGTCCCAACCTCTTATAGCCCCCTCACTTAAACTTGATGTAGGTTCATGAATTACTTTTAAGATGTCTACGTAAGGCTTAACTCCTAAACCCTCACAGTCAGAGCAAGCGCCTGCAGGATTATTAAATGTAAATAGTCTAGGTTCTAGATCTGGAATGCTATAGCCACATTTAGTACAAGCCATTTTAGAACTAAAGGCTTTATCCTCTTCTTTATCAATTAAAAAAAGAATAAGACTACCTTCACCTAAGTTAAGTGCATTTTCAACTGATTCAGAGAGTCTAAGCTTGAAATTGTCATCTATCTTCTTTGGCATTACTAGCCTATCTATCACCGCTTCAATAGAGTGCTTTTTATTTTTATTTAATTTAGGAATATCGTCTACATCTACTGTTATGCCATTAACACGCATTCTGACATATCCTTGAACCTTTAATTCTTCAAACACATGCAGGTGTTCACCTTTTTGTTCTTTTATCATGGGTGCAAGAATCATAAATCTTGTTTCTGGACCTAACTCTAAAATCTTGTCACAAATCTGGTTAGAGCTTTGACCTTCTAAGGAGATATTGTGATCAGGGCACATAGGAGTACCTGCTCTAGCAAACAGAAGTCTTAAATAATCATAAATTTCAGTTACTGTGCCTACAGTAGATCTAGGGTTATGGGAGGTTGTCTTTTGCTCAATAGATATAGCTGGAGACAATCCTTCAATATGATCTACATCTGGCTTTTCCATCATGGAAAGAAATTGTCTAGCGTATGCAGATAGTGATTCTACATACCTTCTTTGTCCCTCCGCATAAAGTGTATCGAAAGCCAAAGAGGACTTCCCAGAACCTGAAAGACCTGTAATTACGACAAGATTATCTCTAGGTAAATCAACATCTATATTTTTAAGATTATGTTGCTTGGCACCTCTTACTTTAATGTGCTTCATTTTAAAAGAATTAATAATTTTGGAACTTTAATTTTGAAAAGTGATTATAATCCTAGTTGCAAAGATTAACTAAACTAAAAAACGATATGGCAAGAAGTGGAATAAATAAGGTGATTCTCGTAGGAAATTTAGGACAAGATCCTGAAGTAAAATATACTGCTGGCGGGGCTGCGGTAACAACATTAAGCTTAGCAACCTCAGACTCTTGGAAAGATAAAGAGACTGGAACTGATCAAGAAAGAACTGAGTGGCATAGAATAGTTTTATGGAGAAGACTGGCTGAAATTGCTGGAGAATATCTAAAGAAAGGCTCAAAGATTTACATTGAAGGACAACTTCAAACCAGGAAGTGGGAACAAGATGGCCAGACAAGATACACAACTGAGATCGTTGCTAGAGATATGCAATTTCTTGACAGTAGAGGTTCTTCAGATTCTTCGTATGAAGAAGCTAGCAAAGAAGCTCAAACAGAAGATGTGCCTGAAAGTGGAATAACTGATGATGATATACCTTTTTAGGAAATAGGTTTTTCAAAAATTAGCGTAGCGTTAGTACCACCAAAACCAAAACTATTACTTAAAACCCTTTCTAGGCTACAAGCTTCATTTTTTTCTATTATTGGGAAGTCTTTTGCTTTTTCATCTATGTTTTCTATATTTGCTGAACCAGTTATAAATCCATGCTCTAACATAATAAGGCTATATATTGCTTCTTGCACTCCTGCTGCTCCTAAAGAGTGACCAGATAAAGACTTAGTGGAGCTGATCTTGGGTACTTCATTGTCAAATACATTTTTTATGGCATTAAGTTCTGTTATATCTCCGGCTGGTGTACTTGTTCCATGAGCATTTATATAATCTACTTTTTCATTTCCGCACATATCCCAAGCTAATTCCATGCACCTTTGCCCACCTTCGCCTGAAGGACTAACCATGTCTTGGCCATCTGATGTAGCTGCGTAACCTGTTAGTTCAGCATAAATTCTTGCACCTCTAGATAAAGCATGTTGCTTTTCTTCAAGGATTACTGCTCCTCCTCCGCCAGCAATTACAAAGCCATCTCTATCTTTATCAAAAGCTCTTGAAGCTTTTTCCGGTGTGTCATTGTATTTTGTTGAAAGTGCTCCCATTGCATCAAATAAGCTTGTCATACCCCAATGTTCTGCTTCTCCACCCCCTGCAATAACTACATCTTGTTTGTTCAATTGGATTTGCTCCATGCCAGCACCAATGCAATGTGCACTAGTTGCACAAGCAGAAGATATTGAATAATTAATACCCTTTATTCCAAATGAAGTAGCAAGACAGGCAGACACAGTACTACCCATCGCTTTAGTAACTCTATAAGGTCCGATTCTTTTTAACCCTTTGGTTCTCAGAATATCTGCTGACTCTATTTGATCTTCGGAAGAGGCCCCGCCTGAACCCATGATAATGCCTGTTCTGAAATTATTTAAGACTTCATCAGAAAGATTGGCACTATCTATAGCTTCTTTTGCACTAAGATAAGCGTAAGCAGCTGCATCACCCATAAACCTATAAAGTTTCCTATCAATTTCTTCTTTAAGATTTAGATTTTTTATTGAACCAGAGATATAACTTCTTAACCCCAGTTCCTTATTAACTTCATTTATAGAAATTCCTGAAGTTGAATTTTTAAGAGATTCAGTAACAGCTTCTACGTCATTTCCTAAACTAGAAACTATTCCATAACCGGTAACAACAACCTCTCTCATCATTAAAAACTAGAAGTATCTTGAAAAAGTCCAACTTTAAGTCCTTTGGCCGTATAGATCTCCCTATCATCCACTAGCATTGAACCTTCACCTATTCCTACTGTTAAGTCTAAGTTCAATATTCTTTTCATGTCTATTGTTAAAGTTACTTTCTTAGCCGTAGGCAAAACTTGCCCAAAGAATTTTACTTCTGAAGCACCTAAAGCTCTTCCTCGGCCAGGATTACCTAACCAACATAAATAGAATCCTACTAATTGCCACATCGCATCTAGTCCTAAGCAGCCAGGCATCACTGGATCTCCTTTGAAGTGGCAATCAAAAAACCAAAGATCAGGATTAATATCTAATTCTGCTGTTATCTTCCCTTTGCTATATTTCCCTTCAGAATCAGCAATCTCAGTAATCCTGTCAAACATCAGCATGTTTGGAGTAGGCAATCTTCCGTTATCTGACCCAAATAGATTGCCATCAGCACAATCCAATAATTCTTCTTTGGAGTAACTATTTTTAGGTGAAAAAGTCATTAATTCTTAGTCTTTATTTAACTTAAGATAGATATGATACCTTAAAAAGGCTTTTTAAGATTTTAACTTACTCTAGTGTTTATATTCTTCACAATATCAAACAAAGCTCTTTTGTAGTCAGATTCAGGGAAAGAATCCAATTCCTTGAAGCAAGTTTCAGAAAATTGATTACATATTTCTTCGACTTTCTTTACGGCTCCTGTATCTTTGATTATTTTTACTATTTCTTTGAAATCAGACTTTTTATTATCAAACAGAGTTTCCAAAATCATAAACTTGTGATCTTCAGACATTAAAGGTAGGGATATAATTAAAGGTAAAGTAAATTTTCCTTCTTCAAAGTCCTTTCCTATTTTCTTACCAGTTAATTCTTCATCGCCAAAATAATCTAACAAATCGTCTTTAATTTGGAAATTATTGCCTAAACCAATAGCGAAGTTAGTTAATGAAATAAATTCATCTTCATTACAAGAGGCTAGAGAGCCTGCGGTTATAGCAGAAGCTTTAAATAACTCAGCTGTTTTTCTGTCTATTATTTCGAAATAATCTTTTTTAGAAAGTATTTCTCTTTTCTTCAAAGAAAGTTGAAGCACTTCTCCTTCAGAAATTCTATTTGTTGAATCAGCTAAGATTCTAATAATTTCTGGGTTATCTAAACTTGCCATTAACTGGAATGCTTTAGAATATACAAAGTCCCCTACAAGCACACTATGAGAATTGTCCCATTTTGTGTGAATACTTTCTTTTCCTCTTCTAGTTGAACTTTGATCAACTACATCGTCATGTATTAAAGTCGCAGTGTGCAATAGCTCAATAGAGCTTGCTAATTTAATAAGCTCAGAACCTTTATAATTAAGCATTTTAGCCACCAAAATACATACGACTGGCCTTATCCTCTTTCCACCTGAACTAACTACATGTTGAGTCACCTCAGTGGCTAGATTTATATCAGAACTTATTGAAAAAGACAGAGTATCTTCTAATTGTTGAAGCTCTTTTTGTATAATCTTTTTATAAAGTAGTTCCATGCAGTTGCTATTCTAAAATAACTACGTGTTTTAAAGGAATTATATTGCGATAAAGGCTTCTTTTTCGTATAGTGCTCATCCTTAAATCCTCATATTTGGAGAAATAAATGTTTGCCGTAATAGAAAGCGGAGGAAAGCAACATACTGTATCAGAAGGAGACAATCTTAAGATTGAGCTTCTTTCTGGAGAAGAAGGAAGTACTTTGGAGTTTGATAAAGTTCTAATGATCTCAGATGGTGAAAATTCTAAAATAGGAAGTCCTTACGTGGAAAATGCTAAAGTTACTGCTAAATTAATTTCTCATGGCAAACACGATAAAATCAAAGTCTTCAAAATGAAAAGAAGGAAAGACTATAGAAGGACTTATGGCCACAGACAAAGTTTTAGCCAAGTTCAGATAGAATCAATCAGTAGTTAAATAGAGGCGATAAGATGGCACACAAGAAAGCAGGTGGAAGCAGTCGAAACGGACGAGATTCTCAATCAAAAAGATTGGGAGTAAAGAGTTTTGGCGGTCAAGAAGTGCAGCCCGGAGCAATTATCGTTAGGCAAAGAGGAACGAAATTTCATCCTGGCGAGAATGTAGGTTGTGGAAAAGACCATACTCTATACTCAAAGATTGCAGGCAAAGTTTCCTTTGTTAAGAAAGGTCCCAAATCAAGACAATTTGTAAACGTAGACCCAGTCTAAGTTTTCTTCCCGTTTAATAAAATTATAATGTTTCAATGAAATTCATTGATGAAGTTGCTATTGACGTTTCTGCTGGAAATGGGGGTAACGGCTGCATGAGTTTTAGGAGATTAAAGAATATTCCTAAAGGAGGTCCTGATGGTGGGGATGGTGGAAAGGGAGGTAGCGTTTACTTGAAAGCCGTTAATAATATAAATACTTTATCGAAATTTAGATATCAGAGATCTTTTGAGGCAGAAAATGGTAAAAGAGGTGGAAGTCAGAATAAAACAGGAGCTGATGGCAAGGAACTATATATAGAAGTCCCTTGTGGAACAGTGATTATAGATATAGATTCAGAAACCCAAATCGCTGACCTAACTACTGAAGGTGAAGAGCAATGCATTTGTTTAGGTGGAGAAGGGGGATCAGGAAATCTCAAGTTTAAAAGTTCAACAAATAGATCGCCTACGAAAACTACCGAAGGTAAAGTTGGCTTAACAAAAAATTTAAAACTCGAGTTACGTTTGTTGGCGGATATTGGACTTCTCGGTAAACCAAATGCAGGGAAATCTTCATTAGTAGAAGCTGTTTCTAGCGCTAAGCCTAAAATAGCGGATTATGAATTCACCACTCTTTACCCTAGCCTGGGAGTTGTAGATTATTCGCCTTTATCTAGCTTCGTAATTTCTGACATTCCTGGTTTAATCTCTGGTGCGTCTAAGGGTGTTGGTTTAGGAATACAATTCTTAAAGCATCTTTCTAGAACTAAAATCATAATGATAGTAATAGATATCTTTGATAAAGGTTACGAAGACGTGGTTAACGAAGTTGAAGAATTAATAAAAGAAGTTAGAGAATATAATAAGGATCTAGAATCTAATATTGCTTGGTTGGCTTTAAATAAAATAGATTTATTGGATGAAGAAGAAGTAAATAAACTGGTTAAACAATTAGAATTAAAATATAAGAATAAGTTAAAGGTATCCTCAATCTCAGCTGCACAAAGAAAAAGTACCAAAGAGCTTATGAGGGACATAGGAAGATATTTGGAGTCCAATAATGGATAAGAACAATAAATGGGTTATAAAAGCTGGAAGTAGCCTAGTTTCCGGGAATCATGAAGGCATAAATAGCAATTTTATTAACGATTTAGTGAATCAAGTTGATTATTTACGTAAAAAGGGTCAAGACATAGTTATTATTTCTTCTGGAGCAGTGGCAAAGGGTATGCATGAAATGGGCATGAAGGAAAGACCTGCTTCTTTACATTTATTGCAAGCTTGCGCAGCTGTTGGGCAAAGAGGTCTTATACAGATCTATCAGAATGAATTTGATAAGCTTAATTACAAAACTGCTCAAGTATTAATATCTCATGATGATATATCAAATAGAGTTAGATATTTAAATGCAAAGAGTGCTATAGAAGCACTGCTGAGTTTAAATATAATTCCTATAGTTAATGAAAATGATTGCGTTGCCATTGAAGAGATATCTTTTGGTGATAATGATAGGTTGGGCGCCGCCCTAGTGGGTTTAATTAGGGCAGACAACTTTGTAATGCTTACTGATCAAGAAGGAGTTTTTTCTGATGATCCTAGTAAAAACCGAGAAGCTGTTTTAATTAAATCTATAGATTTAGATGATAAGGATTTAGATTTATCTAATCAATTGAACGCTTCTGCAGGAATACATGGAAGAGGTGGGATGAAAACAAAGTTAGAAGCTGCTAAAACTTCCGTTAATTCTGGTGCCAAAACATGGGTTGCTGATGGCAGAAAATCCTACACTCTTATTAATCTTTATGAAGGGAAAGAAGAAGGCACTGTTTTTCTTAGTAATAAAGATACACTTCAGTCTAGAAAACTTTGGCTGTCATCCTTCGGGTCTTCCTGTGGAAATTTGATCTTAGATAATGGAGCTTCTGAAGCTATAACAAAGAAGGGAAAAAGCATTCTCCCAGTTGGGATCACAGAGGTTGAAGGGAAGTTTAATCGAGGCGACCTAATTACTTGTCTGGATTCAGATTCCAAGGAACTTGCTAGAGGTATTAGTAATTTCAGTTCTGAAGAATTAAATAAAATAAAAGGTTTAAATTCTAAAGAATTATATAAAACACTTGGATATGCCTCTGAAGAAGAGGCAATTCATAGGAATAACTTGGTTATATCTTAAAGAGCTTTAATTCGTTTATTTAATC
>CAJWKH010000013.1 GCA_913042085.1 uncultured Gammaproteobacteria bacterium
ATGTTGTAGCTCAGCAACAGATCGTCCATACCCTCTTGCTGAATCAAAAGCATGATCTTCTTCAGAGAAAATATGTAATTCTGCGGGTATGTTTTCTTCTTTTAATTTCTGATATAAATCTGTTGAGTCTTCCAGCCTAACTACACTATCAGACGAACCATGTACTAACATGGTAGGAGGGAAATCTTTCTTAATCTGCAGAAGAGGGCTAGCCTTGTCATACTCTTCTTGATCAACGTCTCCCATTAGCATTCTATAAGCATCAATAATTGGATCGGTATTCTCTATTTTTCTTATCTTTGCTGGTGGATATATTGCACAAATAGCTTTTACTTCTGAGGCAGCCTCTCCATGACCCCCCTCTCCTTCAAAACTTTTGTCATAATCTCTTAAACCAGCCATTAAAGATAAATGACCTCCAGCTGAGTTTCCTGTGATGCCGATACGATCAGGATCTATACCCAAATCTTCGTGATTTGATCTTAAATATCTAATAGCGCAATTAACGTCTTGAATTTGAGCAGGCCAAATATCTTCTGTAGATAACCTGTACGAACTGCAAAGACATACAAAACCTTCTCTAGCCAACAATATTCCATATCCTCTTAGCTGTTTTCTATCACCTTCTCTCCAGCCTCCGCCATGAACTATTAAAATAGCTGGCCTATTCTTTTCTTCACCAGGAGGAATAAATAAGTCTCCTTCGAGGTCTCTTTTACCAGCCAAACCTATTTTCACATTGTCTTTTATATTTACTAAATCTTCCATATTGAGATTGTAAAAAAAAGGCACCGAAAAGGTGCCTTTTTATAAATTCCTTTTTTAATTAGATCTTGAGTTCCAAACACTTAAAATAATTATTATCGCAATAATTAATCCAAGACCTTCAGATCCAAGAGCGTCTATAACTGATTTAGTATTGTCCAATATCCCTCCAAAAAAAGGAATACCGGTACCAAATAACATCGAGATTAGGATTGCTACTGCAACGACTAGAGACAAGAACTTAGTGATTTCCCACAAAGCATGTCCCACTCTATTCATCATATCCAACATATTTCTTCCCCCGTACTTTAGCTTAAAAAAAAGAAAGGGGTACCTTTACGGCCCCCTTTCCAATAATAGCTAAGAAGAGACTTATCTATACATGTCCAGTAGAACCGCTAGAACAATTAGTCCAACTAAGCCTTCACCACCTAAAGTGTTAACAAGACCAAGAAGGTTGTCTAGAACTCCACCGACAAAAGGAACTCCACCACCGAAAACAACTCCAGCTGCAACTCCTAGCGCAACTAAAGAAACAATGATTCCAGTTAAAGATCCTATGATGTCTCTTACATTATTTAAAGCATTCATATTTCACCCATTTATTAGCTAAACAAACGTCCAGATAAATCTGAACAGGTGTATTAAACTAAATGAATTGAATTAAAACAAACCTGAGCTAGCATATTTATACAAAATATACAAACTTTTAGTCTTCTAATCCTTTCATAGTTAAACGTATCTTCCCTTGCCTATCAACTTCCAATACTTTTACCTTTACCTCTTCGCCTTCAACAAAATAATCTGAAACATTTTCAACTCTTTCTTCAGAAATTTCTGATACGTGCACTAAACCATCTCTTCCAGGCATTATGGTTACAAAAGCTCCAAAATCCATAATATTCGCTACGGTTCCAGTGTAGATCTTATTCACTTCAGGCTCAGCGGTTATTTCTTCTATTCTTTTTAAGGCACTTTCTCTTGATTCTGGGGTATCTCCATAAATAGTCACTTTACCGCTATCTTCTACTTCAATGATAGCTCCAGTCTCTTCAGTTAAACCTCTTATAGTCTCTCCGCCTTTACCTATAACGTCTCTTATCTTTTTAGTATTTATCTGAATAACGACTGCTTGAGGAGCCTTATCTGATAATTCTTCTCTTGATGCAGAAAGAACTTCGTTCATACTATTTAAAATATGGGTCCTAGCCTTTTGAGCTTTTTCAAGAGCAACGTCAAAAATCTCTTCAGTAATACCGTCAATCTTTATGTCCATTTGAAGGGCAGTAATACCTTCTTCAGTTCCTGCGACTTTAAAGTCCATATCCCCAAGATGATCTTCATCACCCAAAATATCTGTAATAACAGCAAATCCATCTTCTTCCTTAACCAAGCCCATAGCTATACCAGCAACTGGAGCTTTCATAGGTATTCCTGCATCCATAAGAGCTAAGCTTGATCCGCAGACACTAGCCATTGAACTTGAACCGTTTGATTCAGTAATCTCAGAAACTACTCTGATTGTATAAGGAAAGTCTTCTGGAGAAGGTAAAACAGCTTCCAATGCTCTTCTAGCTAACTTTCCATGACCAATCTCCCTTCTCTTAGGACCCGACATAAATCCTGCTTCACCGACGGAATAAGGAGGGAAATTATAATGAAGCATAAATTGGTCTTTAAATTCTCCTTCTAACGCATCAATAAGCTGAGCCTGCCTAGGAGAACCTAGGGTAGCTGCAACAAGTGCTTGTGTCTCTCCTCTAGTAAACAGAGCCGATCCATGAACATTCTTCAAAACACCTGCTTCAATAAAGAGAGGCCTCACAGTATCCAAATCTCTTCCATCTATTCTTGGCTCGCCTTTAATTAAGTTTGATCTCACTATTGTTTTTTCTATTTTTTTGAAAACATCCATTAGATCGGAACTTTTTGGGGAACCTTCTTCTTCGTTAACAAGGTCTTCAACAATTTTTTCTTTTAACTGATTAAGGGTTTGTACTCTTTCTTGCTTGTCTTGGATTTGGTAAGCATCAGAAATTGAATCTGAATAAGAATCTTTAACAGAGCTTACTAAATCTTTATCCAAAGTTTTTGGTACGTATTCAAAAGTTGGTTTCCCTACCTCTGAAGCCATTTCTTTAATAGCACTTATTATTACTTGCATTTCTTGATGCGCAAAAAGAATACCACCAAGCATTTGGTCTTCGGAGAGCTCTTTAGCTTCTGATTCAACCATTATCACAGCAGAATCGCTCCCTGCTATAACCATATCCAATAAAGAATCTTCTAACTCGCTTCTTTTCGGATTTAAGCAATATTGTCCTTCTATAAAACCTACCCTAACTGCTCCTAAAGGACCATTGAAAGGCAAACCTGAAATACCAATAGCAGCAGATGCAGCTATGAAAGACAGAATATCTGGGTCCACGTCTTTATCCGAAGAAACGACTGTACATATAACTTGAACTTCATAAAGAAAATCATCATTAAATAAAGGTCTTAAAGGTCTATCTATTAACCTAGAAGTTAATGTTTCTTTTTCAGTCGGCCTCCCTTCTCTTTTGAAGAAGCCTCCAGGAATCTTCCCTGTTGCATATGTCTTTTCTTGGTAATTAACAGTTAATGGGAAAAAGTCTTGATGCTCACCTGGAGCTTTCCCCACTACTACCGTTGCTAGGACTTGTGTATTTCCACAAGTAGCTAATACTGCTCCGGTGGCTTGTCTCGCGACTTTGCCTGTTTCTAAGGTGATCTCTTGATCGCCTAAATTTATAATTTTTTTATAACTTTCCATTTTCTTTCCTATATATTTCTTGCACGACAAATTTCATGCATTTTATTTTTATTGATTAAAAGATTTGAATAAATATGATTTATCTTCTTAAACCTAAGTCAGTAATTAATTTACTGTATGTATCTGGTTTTGAAGATTTTATGTAATCGAGAAGTTTCCTTCTTTGATTAACCATCCTTATTAGGCCCGTCCTAGAATGATGATCTTTCGCATTGGCTTTAAAATGTGCTTGTAAAGCATCTATGTTAGCCGACAATAAGGCAACCTGAACTTCTGGTGAACCTGTATCATTTTGTGTTCTTGCAAATTTAGAAACAATTTCTTTCTTATTTGATGTACTTAACGCCAATTTCTTTCCTAATTAAATAAGTAAGTTTAATTCATTGCTATTAATCTCCTAGGAGATAATTTGTTTGATGAATACAATTCACCAATTCCCATAAATAAACTCTTATTTGTATATATTCTTACTAATCCTTCTTTTTCAAGTTGCGCATTATAGTATATTGATTGCCCATTTCTAACTTTTTTTACATCTTCTTCATTTAACACCGCTTTAGATAAGTGTTTTAAAAGAAAATCGCTTGGCAAGATAGAACTAGATATATCACTAGATTCCTCTTTAGGCATAAGAACCATATCTTCAGCTTTAATATCTCCAACACTTAATCTTCTTAAGGAAATTACTGTAGCTTTTGTAAGAAGGGCTCTTCCAACAGACTCAGCAAGACTTCTTATATAAGTACCTTTAGAACAAAAAACCTTCAATTTAGCTAAATTATTTCTAAACTCCATAAGTTCTATCTTATGAATAGTTATATTTCTTTCACTTCTATAAAGAAAAACTCCTTTCCTGGCCCACCAATAAAGAGGCTTTCCTTTATTTTTTAAGGCTGAATACATTGGAGGAGTTTGGGTTTGCGGGCCTTCAAGACTTTCAAGAACCCTTTTAAGGTCTATTTCACTAAAATTATTAATACCTTCAGAAATAATTTCACCATCTATATCACCAGTATCTGTCTCTAATCCGAAACTTATATCTACTTCGTAAGTTTTATCTAAATCAGACATAAATGAACTGAACTTAGTAGCTTCTCCTATGCAAACAGGGAGCAACCCGGTTGCAAGTGGATCTAAAGTGCCACAATGACCTATTTTCTTAATTCCTAAAATTTTTCTTAATTGATAAACGCAATTTGCTGAAGTTACACCTTTGGGTTTATCTATTAATAAAAAGCCATTCATGTTGATAAATAAGACTCCTCTTTAAAGTGAATCTCTGGAGTTCTTCTTAGGCTTAAATTATTACTTAACTTTTTTCTTATGAAGCCTTTCGCCTTTTCTAATCCTACCAAGATTTCTTCGGTATCTAGGTCATTGAAACTATTATCACTGGAGAAAAAGATGAAAGCATTCTTCATGTCAGAAGAAAGATCTACTCTCAAGACAGTAATGCCTCTAACACGGGGATCTTTTACTTCAAAAGATAAAATATTAGATATTTCTACTTTTATTAAGTCAGAAATCCTGTCAGATCTCTTAAAATCTGGAGATGGCATCTAATCTAAAGTTCTCTTAACTTCTACCCTATCAAATACTTCTATCTTATCGCCAACCTGAACATCCTTATAGTTTGAAACTCCTATTCCACATTCTGTACCCATAGGAACTTCATTAGCATCATCTTTAAAACGTTTTAAGGAATCCAATTCACCTTCAAATATAACTATATCGTCTCGCAGAACTCTTATCGGTTTGTTTCTCTTTATAGTCCCTTCTATGACAATAGAACCAGCAATTAGGCCAAATTTCGGAGATTTAAAGAGATCTTTTACTTCAGCTGTTCCTAATATTTCTTCTTTAACATCAGGTTTTAGATGTCCTTCAATAGCAACTTTCATTCCATCGATCAGGTCATAAATTATTCCGTAATATAAAACATCTATTGATTCCTTTTCAGATAATTTCTTGGCTGCAGAATCTGCTCTTACATTAAAACCTATAACAAAAGAATTTGTAGTTAGAGCTAGATTCAAATCATTTGCATTGATAGAACCAACTGATTCGTGAACTAGATTTATTTTAACTTCTTCATTCTCTAAATTCTTTAAAGAACCAACGATAGCTTCTAAAGATCCATGTGTATCGGCTTTTAAGACGATGTTTAAGATGGTGTGGTTCGCCAGCTCAGAATCAAACAACATTTCTAAATTTGAGATCTGATTTCTTGCTAAACGTTCTTCTCTTGCTTTTTCTGCTCTTTCAGTAGAGATTTCTTTCGCCATTTTCTCACTAGTCACAACAATAAACTCTTCTCCTGCCTTAGGAGGCTGATCAAGTCCTGTTATTGAAGCAGGAACGGATGGGCCAGCAGAATCGATATTATTAGCATTTTCATCAACTAAACTTCTTACTTTTTTAGTTTGATCTCCTACTAATATTGTGTCGCCTTTTTTTAGTGTTCCTTTTTGAACCAATATAGTTGCAACAGCTCCCTTGCCTGTTTCCGTAGTTGAATCTAAAACTACACCGAAGGCTGGGCCTTTATGATGAGCTTTAAGCTCTAGGACCTCTGCTTCTAGAGATACTGCTTCGAGGAGTTCATTAATCCCATCTCCTTTTAATGCGGATATAGGAACAAATTGAGTTTGGCCACCCCAATCTTCTGGGATCAATTCCTTGTTAGATAATTCTGTTTTGACTTTTTCAATATCTGCTTCTTCCCTGTCCATCTTGTTGACAGCAACAACGATAGGAACTCCTGCAGCCCTAGCATGACTTATAGCTTCTTCTGTTTGAGGTTGTAAACCGTCATCAGCTGCTACAACTAAAATAACTATATCTGTAGAATTAGCTCCTCTAGCTCTTACCTCGGAAAAAGCAGCATGTCCTGGAGTGTCTATAAAAGAAATAATTCCTAATTCTGTAATAGCTTGATAAGCACCAATCTTTTGGGTAATTCCTCCCTCCTCGCCTCCGGCAACATTAGCTTTTCTTATATAATCTAATAAAGTTGTTTTTCCATGGTCTACGTGACCTAAAACTGAAACTACTGGATTCCTTCTTTCTTCATCCCCTTCATAGGTAACGAGCTCCATTAATTTATCTTCTACTTCTACTTTTTCTGCAGGTTCACCTTTGTGCCCTAATTCCTCAGTAACTAAAATAGCTGTATCTTGATCTAGTGGCTGATTGAGAGTAGCCATAACCCCCATAGACATTAGCTTTTTAACTACTTCTCCACCTTTAATAGAAAGGTTTTGAGCCAATTCACTAACGGTGATTGATTCAGGGATCTGGATGTTTTTAGAAATGAATTCGTTTGGTTTTTCAAATTCTTGCTTTTCTACATTTGAAAGATAACTTTCCCCTTCAAGTTCTCTTTTTTCTTTTTTTGAAATATCAGATCTTTGACTTCTAGGAGGTTTTTTAGATTGAACAACCTGTTTTACATCTTTAGAAGGGCTTGGCGATTCCTTAGATTTTGCCTTTCTTCTTGTTATTAGAGTTTTCTGCTCTTTTTGTTGTTTTCTTTCATCTTCATCGACCTGCTTTTGCGTTTCAACAGCCTGCCTCTTTTTTTCTATTCCTTCAAAGTCTATTGATGTTGATGTTTTGCTTACTGTTTCCTCTAAATCAGAGGCTGTTTCCTTGCTTGCTCTTTTTCTTGTTATAGCAACTACACCAGATTCTTTGACAGCATCCTTCGATTTTGTTTTATTTAGAGAGATTGTTTTAGTTGTTTTGCTTTGTTGTTTTTTTAGGAATTCCAATAAAATTCTCTTGTCAGAATCAGTGACTTCATCAGACACCTTTGAATGTGTTAAGCCTGCTTCTTTCATTTGTGAAAGAAGCAAATCAGGAGCTGAGCCAATAACAGTGGCTAGTTTCTCGACGCTTAAATTTGCCATAAAATTTCTTAATTATTCAAACCAATGAGCTCTGGCTTTCATGATCAACTCTCCCGCATCTTCTTCAGATATTTGAATTAAACCTGTTAGTTCTTCTATAGATTGTTCTGCTAGCTCCTCTCTGTCGTTAATGCCTTTCTGGCTTAATTCAAGAGCTAAGACCATATCCATGCCTTCTACAGACATTAAATCATTGGGCTCTCCTTCTTCATCGGTTATCTGCATTGCAAGGGTTAAGAGGACCTCTTTGGCCCTATTAATTAACAATTCAGCTATTTCTGAATCCAAACCTTCTATGTCTACTAGATCCTCAGCTAATGCAGAAGAGATTGATTCTAGGTTGCGATAACCTTGCTCTATTAAGGCCTGAGCTAAGCCCTCATCTACATCGAGATTTTCTATTAAATTCTTTGACTCACTCTGACTCTTTTCTTCTTCATTACTTTGAGCAGTTTCTTCATCGATGACATTAAGCTTCCATCCAGTAATTTGGCTACTTAACCTAACATTTTGACCGCTTTTTCCTATTGCCTGAGCAAGAGTATCTTGGGTAACTGCAACATCCATGGTTCCTTTTACTTCATCTAACACTATGGAAGTTATTTCAGCAGGGCCCATAGAATTTATTAATAATTGGGCGGGATCATCATCCCATATCACTATATCAAGCCTTTCATTGCCAAGTTCATTAGAAACAGCTTGCACTCTAGAGCCACGCATTCCAACACAAGCTCCAACTGGATCAATCCTATTATCGTTTGTTTTAACCGCTATCTTTGTTCTAGATCCGGCATCTCTGGCTATAGCTTTTATCTCAATAACTTGCTCGGATATTTCAGGAACTTCTAATTTAAATAATTCACCTACCATTTCTGGACATCTTCGGCTTAATGCTAATTGAGGGCCCCTATTTTCTCTTTCTTCCTCTTGCAAGACAGCCCTTAAACGATCTCCGATTCTAAAAACTTCTCCTGGAATAAGTTCATTTCTAGAAAGAATTGCCTCTGCTCCATCGCCTAAATCTATTATCAGAAATTCTCTAGTTACTTTCTTTACTGTTCCATTTACTAGTTCTCCTAAAACTGAACGGTATTTCTCAACAACCTGAGCTCTTTCAGCCTCCCTAACCTTTTGCACAATAACCTGTTTCGCAGCTTGGGCAGCTATTCTTCCAAACTCAACATTTTCTATTTTTTCTTTAATAACTGAACCTATATCTAAATCTTTATCTTTTGCCTTTGCTTCAGAAAGAACTATCTCTATGCCGTTATCTTCTAATTCTTCATCTGAAACAATTGTCCATACTCTAAATGTTACATAATCTCCAGTAACAGAATCTATCTTGACTTCTATATTTGAATTTTCTTCATACCTTCTTTTCGTTGCTGTTGCTAAAGCCATTTCTATTGCTTCAAAAATTGTACTCTTCGGGAGTCCTTTCTCTCCAGAAACAGCTTCTGCGACTAGTAAAATCTCGTTTTGCATAATCTAACCCCTCACATTATAAGATTTGCTTGAATAATAGAAGAAAAAGGAACTTTTTGATGTTTGTCTTCAAACTCTATTAACAAGCCTTCTGTTGTTACATTTGACAGTATTCCTTTCACTGATAATTTTTTATTTATATTGTTGATATATCTAACTTTAATAGCAGAATCAATGTAATCTAGATACTGTTTTTCAGAAAAGAATTTCCTATCTAAGCCAGGTGAAGAAACTTCTAATAAATATTTATTTGAAAAATCATTTTCAACATCTAATAATTTAATAACATGCTTGCTAACTTTTTCACAATCCTCTACAGAAACACCTTCTTTCTTATCGATATAAATTCTTAGAGTCTGGTTCTTATGCTTTCCAAAAAACTCTATGCCCCATATATCAAATCCCAAAGATCTTATATCTTCAGTTAATATGTACTTTATATATTTCGTGTCCATTTTTCTTTTACAAAAAAAGCCCATTCAGGGCTTATTATTGGTAGCGGGGGCAGGATTTGAACCTACGACCTTCGGGTTATGAGCCCGACGAGCTACCAGACTGCTCCACCCCGCATCAAAGGGAGCGAAGTATAGGTTTATGAGATGAAGGGGTCAAGAAAGTTTATGGTGCCGAAGAGAGGATTCGAACCTCCACGAGCGAAGCTCACTACCCCCTCAAGGTAGCGTGTCTACCAGTTCCACCACTTCGGCTTCAAAATTATTCAGAGCTATTATCAGGTAAAATACCTGTCTCTTCTGCAACAGGAATACTAACTTCTAGATCCTTTTCTGCAGAGTTCCTGGATATATAGGTTATAGATAAGCTTAAAATTAGGAAAATAGCTGAAACTATAGCTGTTACCTTTGTTAAAGGGTTTGATGGGCCACTTGAACCAAACATCGCATTGCTAGACCCTCCTCCAAAAGCACTTCCAATGTCTGAACCTTTTCCTTGTTGTAAAAGAACCAATAGAATTAATGCGATAGAAATAACTATATAGAAGAATATAAGTAAATTTTCCATAATTTATGACATATTATAAATTTTAGTAAAAGTATCAGAGTCTAAAGAAGCTCCACCTATTAAAAGTCCATCTACCATATTTGAAGAGTAAATTTCTTTGTAATTATCTAAGTTTACACTACCTCCATAAACTACTGAAATGCCGTTTGTAGAATTTTTTTTATTCCTGAGCTCTTCTTTGATAAACGAGTGGATTTCTTCAATATAAGAAATCTCTGCATTTTCTCCTGTCCCAATGGCCCAAACAGGTTCATACGCTACTATACATTTATCTACAAAACTACTTGTAAGCGCGTCTAGCTGATCTATAAGAATATCTTTAGTTTGATTGGCTTTCTTTTGATGTAAAGACTCTCCGATACAAAAAATTGGTTTAATATTCATTTCTATTGCTGTTTTTAGTTTGTTAGAAAGAATCTGATTACTTTCATCAACGTGTATTCTCTGTTCTGAATGACCAATAATTACAAATTCACAGCCGATATCTACTAACATCTGAGAATTGATTCCGCCTGTTAAAGGAGCTAATAATTCAGAATCAAATTGTTGAGATCCTAACTTTATACCTTTAGAAGTTTTTCGTACCAGGGTTCCAGTAAAATCAAGATAACAAGTTGGGGGACAAAAAATACATTCCTTCGTTTCATTTATTTCTATGTCCCGAGAAACAACATCTATCCAATTCTTAATGAGTTCTTTCGACCCATTCATCTTCCAATTAGCAATTATCATAACTTAGAAGCTAGATTAGCGAGTCTATTACAATAATCTTCTGAATCTTCTTCTTTTTCCGATTCAACCATTATTCTAATTAAAGGCTCAGTTCCTGAAGGCCTGATTAACACCCTACCTCTTTCTCCTAATTTATTCTCTATGGCGGTTACTTCAGACCAGAACTTATTATTAAGAATTATTTTATTAGGGTTGTTTATCGATAAATTAATTAAGGTTTGTGGAAACTTGTTAAACTCTTCAATTGATTGATCAACATCAAAACTATTTCCTTTAAGGTTGTCTAATAGCTTTAATGCTGCAACTATTGCATCCCCTGTCTGAGCAGCATCAAGGCATATTATATGGCCAGAAGTTTCTCCACCGAGTGTCCAATTACGTTCCAAGAGCTTTTGAAGTACATATTTATCGCCTACATCAGATCTACAAAATTCTATTTTCATTTGATTAAAATGTAATTCAAGTGCCTTATTGGTCATTAAAGTTCCAACTACCCCGCCTTCTTTATTGAGATCTTTAGAAAGGATATAGAGCAAGTCATCTCCATCAAGAATTTTTCCAGTACTCGAAACTAACAGAATCCTATCTCCATCTCCGTCAAAAGATATGCCAAGATCATATCCTCCTTTAATTATTTCTTCTCTAATGAAATCAGGGTTAGTCGAGCCGCAATTCCGATTTATATTTACTCCATCAGGTTCAGTGCCGATAGCAGTTACCTTTGCTCCTAACTCTTCAAAAACCTTAGGCGCTACTGAATATGTGGCCCCATGTGCACAATCCAAAAGGAGAGATAAACCGTTTAAATCAAGATTGTTAAAATTAGACTTGCAAAACTCTATGTATCTTCCTTGTGCATCATTCATTCTCGTAGCTTTGCCCAAATTAATAGATTTAACACTTTCTATTTCTTGACTGAGTTTTGTTTCAATTCTTTTTTCTAATTCAGAAGAAAATTTTTGTCCGTCTTTATTAAAAAATTTTATCCCGTTATCTTCAAATAAATTATGTGACGCGCTAATAACTACTCCAGCTTGTTTATTAGAATTAGCTAAAAAGGAAACACCAGGAGTGGGTAAAGGGCCTAATAGAACTACATCTATACCAGATGCAATAAAACCTGCTTGAAGAGCTGATTCGAGCATATACCCTGAGATTCTAGTGTCCTTTCCAATAAGGACTCTACTTATACCCTCTTCTAAAAGAATTGTTCCAGCTGCCCAACCTAATTTAGTCACAAACAAGGGATTCATGGTTGTATCAACAGGACCTCTTATACCATCAGTGCCAAACCTTCTGTCCTTACTTAAAGGCATAAGGCTTACAGATTGGTCTTTCTTTATTGGGATAGGATTAGTCATGTTAAGTAAGCTTTCGAATAGAGGACTAGTAAAAGCAATCTTCTAATTTTGTTCTGCAGCATCTCCAACAGAAGTTTCTTTAGGGCCTTTTGAAGGAGGTTCTTCTATTGATTTAGGTGCTCTTGGTTCTCCTCCAGCCATTACGTCATCAATCTGATCAGCATCTAAAGTTTCATAGTCCATCAATGCTTGAGACATTTTATGTAACGCATCAATATTATTCTCTAATACTTCTTTGGCTGTTTTATAACAATTACCTAATATCTCTTTAACCTCTTTATCAATTTCAGATGCAGTTTGGTCTGAAATGCCCTGCTTTGAAGTTCCAGCAGATCTTCCCAAGAAAGGCTCATCGTTCTCATCACCATATTTTACAGGGCCTAGTTTCTCAGATAGGCCCCACTTGGTAACCATGTTATGGGCTAATTCTGTGGCTCTTTCAATATCATTAGAAGCACCAGTGGTTACTCCCTTTTCTCCATAAATTAGTTCTTCAGCTATTCTTCCGCCATAAAGCCCGCAGATTCTGTCTAAAATGCTTTGGTGACTATAGCTATACTTGTCTTCTTCAGGTAAGAACATTGTTACCCCCAAGGCCCTACCTCTAGGAATAATTGTAACTTTATAAACTGGATCATGCTCTTTTAAACTTCTTCCAACAATAGCATGGCCAGATTCATGATAGGCCGTCTTTAATTTCTCCTCTTCAGACATAACCATAGATCTTCTCTCAGAACCCATCATGACTTTATCTTTTGCAAATTCCATTTGCTCCATGCCAACTAATTTTTTTGCAGTCCTTGCTGCAACCAATGCAGCTTCGTTTACTAGATTAGCTAAATCTGCTCCAGAAAATCCAGGAGTCCCTCTTGCTATAAGAGAAGGATCAACGTCCTCAGAAATAGGGACTTTCTTCATGTGTACTTTTAAAATCTGCTCTCTTCCTCTTATATCTGGTAAAGGAACCACAACTTGCCTATCAAACCTTCCTGGCCTTAATAAGGCAGGATCTAATACATCAGGTCTGTTTGTTGCGGCTATTACGATAATTGCTTGGTTATCTTCAAAGCCATCCATTTCAACTAACAATTGATTTAGTGTTTGCTCCCTTTCATCATGACCTCCGCCCATTCCTGCACCTCTATGTCTTCCTACGGCGTCAATCTCATCTATAAAAACTATACAGGGTGATTGCCTCTTAGCTTGTTCAAACATATCTCTAACTCTAGAAGCTCCAACACCTACAAACATTTCTACGAAATCAGATCCAGAAATACTAAAAAATGGGACTCCTGCCTCTCCAGCTATAGCTCTGGCTAATAAAGTTTTTCCAGTTCCAGGAGAGCCTGTCATTAATATGCCCGTTGGTATCTTTCCTCCTAATTTTTGGAACTTAGAGGGGTCTCTTAAGAAATCAACGACTTCTTGAACTTCCTCTTTAGCTTCTTCTATGCCAGCAACGTCAGCAAAAGAAGTCTTTACTTTGCCTCCTTCTAGCATTTTAGCTTTACTCTTTCCAAAGCTCATAGGACCAGACTTTCCTCCCATGCCACCTTGCATTTGTCTCATAAAGAAAATAAATACAGCTAATATAATTAGAATAGGAAAGCTTGCTATAAGAAGTTGTTTAAATATGGATTGCTCTTCAGGCTTCTCACCAATTACAGCAACTCTATGGTCAGAAAGAATTTCACTTAAATCATCTTGTAAAAAAGGAGGTCTAACAGTTTCAAAACTTTCTCCATTTACTGTCTTTCCTTTAAGAGTGTAGTTGTCAGAAGAGAATTCTACACTCAAGACTTGATCACTTTCTACTTGAGAGATGAATTCAGAATAAGAAAGCTCTTGAACTGAAGCTTCTTTATTGAAGTTACTGAACACAGAAAACATGGTTATAGCAATGAATAACCACATTAATAAATTCTTCATTAATTCACTCATTTTTATTTAAATTCTTTCCCTATTACGTAAGTTTCTTTGGAATTTGATCTTGAAGCACTTGGTTTATTAACCTTGCAAGTCTTAAATCTATCACTTAAAGCATTTCTAGTATAATCCAAACTCTCACCTTGGAACACTTTTATCAGGGCTGAGCCTCCTTTTTTTAAGAATTTATCAATGACTGACAAAACATTTTCTACTAGATAAATCATTTGAGCATCGTCTGTTTCTCTTATACCACTAATATTGGGGGCCATGTCAGACAAAACAAGGTCAAAAGGCACTTTTTCTCTAAATTCTTCAAAATCATCATCTTCAAGCTCTGCTATAGACTTATGTATAAAAAAAGTCCCTTTAATTTCTTTCATATCTTGTATATCGACAGCTGCGACTGTTCCTTTGTTTCCTACGCTCTCTTTAACTACTTGGGTCCAACCGCCAGGAAAAGAGCCTAAATCAATAATAGACATACCTTTCTTGATTGAAATATCTTTTTTTAAGATTTCTTTTAATTTAAGTGAAGCTCTAGACCTATAACCTGCCTTTTTTGCCATCCTCGTATAGGCATCTCCATCTCTATAATTTGTTTTAGGATTTGACAATTTTTATAAATATTCAACTTTCTCGATTTCATATTCAGTTGAGCCGCTTGGTATCTCTACTTTGATAATATCGCCCTCTAATTTTCCAATCATTTGTTTTGCTAAAGGGGCAGCGTAAGAAATTTTGCCTAACTTAGTGTCTGCCTCATCTTCGCCAACAATTTTATATTGAGCTGACTGACCAGAATCAGAGTTTATAACTGTAACAGTAGTGCCAAAAATAACTTTTTCAGACGGGTCTATCTGAAGAATATCTATAACTTGAGAATTACTTAATTTAGTCTCAATGTCTTTAATTCTTGCTTCAGCTAAGCCTTGCTGCTCTTTAGCCGCATGATATTCAGCGTTTTCTTTCAAGTCGCCAAATTCCCTTGCTGTGGCTATTGCATTAATTATCCTTGGCCTATCTTCGTTTTTTAGCCTCTTTAATTCATTTCTTAAGAGGGATTCGCCCTCTTTTGTCATTGGGTTCATAACTAGGTAATTTTAGCATGAAGGTCTTGTAATCGCTCAACGGACCATTGATCTTTGTTTCTTAGTACTGCACAAACAGCCTTTCCTCCTTCAATAGTAGTGGTGCAGTAAATCCTTTCTTCTAAAGCAGTTCTTCTTATAGACGCTGAATCAAGAATAGATTGTCTGCCTTCAGTTGTATTAACTATTAAATTTACTTCAGAATTCTTCATCGCATCAACCACGTGGGGCCTACCTTCAGCAACCTTCTTAATTACCTCTACAGGGATGTCTCTTTCTGATATTGATCTTGCAGTTCCTTTTGTAGCAATTATCTTAAATCCTAAATCATGGAATTCTTTAGCTAAGTCTCCTATAAAAGGTCTATCTGAATCTCTAACACTTAAGAAGACTGAGCCTGAATTAGGAATCTTTTCTCCTGCACCAAGCTGAGCTTTGGCATAAGCTTCAGAAAAATTTGTACCTGTTCCCATTACCTCCCCAGTTGATTTCATTTCTGGTCCTAAAATGGGGTCAACTCCCATAAACTTTGTAAAAGGAAATACAGCCTCTTTAACAGAATAGTATGGAGGGATAATTTCTTCTACGAAATTTTGATCTTTCAAAGATTTACCAGCCATACAAAGTGCACCTATCTTCGCTAAAGACTTGCCTATACATTTTGAAACGAAAGGTATAGTCCTTGAAGCCCTTGGGTTAACTTCTAATAAGAAAAGTGTATTCCCGTGATAAGCAAGTTGCACATTAATTAATCCTATAGCTTTAATTTCTAAGGCTATAGACTTCACCATAACTGAAACTTCTTCAATTAATTCTTTCGAAAGACTATATGGCGGTAAAGAGCATGCAGAGTCGCCTGAATGTATTCCTGCTTGTTCTATATGTTGAAGTATTCCACCTATAACTACTTCCTCTCCATCACAAACAGCTTCAATATCCATTTCTATGGCTTGGTTTAAAAATCCATCTAATAAAACAGGACTTTTCTCGCTTGCTTGCACCGCTTCAACTAAATAGTTTTCTAGATCTGATTTTTTATAGACTACATCCATTGCTCTTCCGCCAAGCACGTACGAAGGTCTGACAACTAAAGGAAACCCTACTTTATCTGAAACTAACATTGCCTCTTCTAGATTAGTTGCTATTCCATTTGGAGGCTGCTTCAAATCGAGCTTATTCACAAAGTCTTGAAACCTTCCTCTATCTTCAGCTAAATCTATAGAATCAGGTGAGGTGCCCAATATAGGAACTCCATTAGCCTCAAGTTCTTCAGATATTTTTAGTGGTGTCTGCCCACCGTATTGAACTATCACCCCTAATGGAGATTCGATATCAGTAATTGCTAGGACATCTTCCACTGTAATGGGCTCAAAATATAATCTATCAGAGATATCATAATCTGTTGAAACTGTTTCTGGGTTGCAATTCACCATGATAGTTTCATAACCTTCTTCTCTAAGACTTAAAGAAGCATGTACACAACAATAATCAAATTCTATACCTTGACCAATCCTATTTGGTCCTCCACCCAAAACCATAATCTTCTTCGAAGCATTGGGCCTAGCTTCGCACTCTTCTTCATAAGTTGAATACATATATGCAGTAGATGATTCGAATTCTGCCGCACAAGTATCAACTCTTTTAAATACAGGTGAAATATTTAAACTTTTCCTACGATCTCTAACCTTCTTTTCATCTTCATTTACAAGAAAAGCTATTCTTGAATCAGAAAATCCTTTTGATTTAAGTTTGTAAAGAATTTCGGAATCAAGATCTTTTAAATTCTTATTTAATAATTTCTTTTCTTCTTTTATCAAATCATTAATTTGGACTAAAAACCATGGGTCTATTTTTGAGAGAGAGAAAACTTCTTCTACCGACAAACCTGCCCTAAATGCATCTCCAACATACCAAAGTCTATCTGGGCTAGGAGTACTAACTTTCTGATTCAAGATTTCTACTTCTTCTTTATCATCGAAAATCTCATTTAAACCATCTCGACCAGTCTCTAATCCTCTTATCGCTTTTTGTAATGATTCCTGAAAAGTTCTTCCTATTGCCATCACTTCACCAACTGATTTCATTTGAGTAGAAAGAACTGGTTCTGTCTGAATAAATTTTTCAAAATTAAATCTGGGAATTTTGGTCACAACATAATCAATTGATGGTTCAAAAGATGCAGGAATAACTCCCCCAGTTATATCATTACTTAACTCATCCAATGTATAACCTACTGCAAGTTTTGCAGCTACTTTCGCGATCGGAAATCCTGTAGCTTTAGAAGCTAGAGCTGAAGATCTTGAAACTCTAGGGTTCATTTCAATTATTAACATCTCACCATCTTCAGGATTAACAGTAAATTGCACATTGGATCCACCTGTTTCAACCCCTATCTCTCTTAAGATATCTAAAGAAGCATTTCTCATTATTTGGAATTCTTTATCAGTTAAAGTTTGTGCAGGGGCTACCGTAATTGAATCCCCTGTATGAACACCCATGGGATCTATATTCTCTATACTACAAACAATGATGCAGTTATCATTTTTATCTCTAACCACCTCCATCTCATATTCTTTCCAACCGCCAAGAAATTTATCTATGAAGATTTCTGAAGTGGGAGATAACTCTAACCCCCTATTACAAATTTCTTCGAATTCTTCATTGTTATATGCAATACCTCCTCCCGATCCTCCCATAGTAAAATTAGGTCTTAATACACAAGGAAAACCTATTCTTTCTAAAAGGTTATTTGCCTCTCCTAAGTTATGGGCAAGTCCTGATTCAGGAACCTTTAATCCTATTCTTTCCATAGAAGCAGCAAACAACTCTCTATCTTCAGCTTTATCTATAGCTTCTTTCGTTGCTCCTATCATTTCTACATTGTGCTTCTTGAGAATGCCCCTACTGTCTAAATCCAGAGCAGCATTAAGAGCAGTTTGTCCTCCCATGGTTGGTAATAGAGCATCCGGTTTTTCCTTTTCGATGATTTTTTCAATAGTTTCCCAATGGATGGGCTCTATATAAGTAGCATCAGACATACTTGGGTCAGTCATTATTGTTGCTGGATTGGAGTTGATTAATATGACCCTATAGCCATCTTCTTTTAAAGCCTTACAAGCCTGCGCCCCAGAATAATCAAATTCACACGCCTGTCCTATCACAATAGGACCTGCTCCAATGATCAATATCGAATCAATATCTTTTCGTTTAGGCATGCTTTTCCATGTTGTCTTCAAATTTCTGAAATAATTCTTTTAAGTCATGCGGTCCTGGACTCGCTTCTGGGTGACCTTGAAAGCTAAATGCAGGTAAGGTGTTATGCTCTATTCCCTGAACCGTTCCATCAAATAAAGATTTATGGGTAATCGTTAAATCTTTTGGTAAAGAATCTTCTTCAACTGTAAAACCATGATTTTGAGAAGTCACAGACACTTTCATTGTTTCAAGGTCTTGGACAGGATGATTTGCTCCATGATGACCAAATTTCATCTTAGAAGTTTTGCCTCCAAAAGAAAGTGCTAAAAGTTGGTGCCCTAAGCAAATACCAAATAAAGGAATTTCTAGCGAAGAAAGTTCTTGTATGGTTTTTATTGCGTAATCGCAAGGTTCAGGGTCTCCAGGCCCGTTAGATAAGAATACTCCATGTGGTCTTAAATCTAAGATCTCCTTCGAAGTGGTTTTTGCTGGAACAACAGTTAAATCAAAACCTCGATTAGCTAGAATCCTTAAAATGTTGTGTTTAATACCAAAGTCTATTGCTACAACTTTTAATTTAGATTTCTTATTAGGTTTTCTCCAAGTTCCCTTATCCCAATTATAGGTTTTATTAGTAGTAACTTTTTGAGCTAAATCCATTCCTGCTAAACCTTCAAATTTTCGAGCTTCTTCTATCGCCTCATCCTCATCTATATTTTCAGATACTACAATTGAGGCTGATTGCGCACCTTTCGTTCTAATTAATCTAGTTAGCTTTCTAGTATCTATGTCAGAAATTCCTAAGATATTATTTGTCTTCAAGTATTCTGTTAATGAATTTTCACTCCTCCAGTTACTGGCCAATAGAGAGTTTGATCTTATAACTAACCCAGAACACCATATATTTCCAGATTCTATGTCTTCTTGATTTGTTCCTGTATTCCCTATATGTGGATAGGTCAGGGTTACTATTTGTTTTGAGTATGAAGGGTCAGTCAATATTTCTTGATAGCCCGTCATAGATGTATTGAAAACTATTTCACCGTTAACTCGACCGGAAGCGCCGATGCTCTTGCCTCTAAAGATAGTGCCGTCAGCTAAAGCTAGAACTGCTTTTTCTTCAATCATAAGATTTCTTTAATAATTTTCTCTAAAGCTTTGGTAGGATTTTCAGATTCTGTAATTGGTCTTCCAATGACTAGATAGTCTGACCCATTCTTAACAGCTTCAGATGGTGTGGATATTCTGTTCTGGTCATTAACTTTAGAATCATTAGGTCTAATCCCTGGAGTTACTGCTATAAAATCTTTTCCAAATCTATTCTTAATTGCTTTAACATCTGCTGAAGCACAAACTACTCCATTTAAATCACACTCATTAGTTAACTCTGCAAGCCTTAGAACTTGTTCTGAAAGGTCTTTTATACCGACTTCATTAAGAGAATCTTCTGAAAGACTAGTCAAAACGGTTACAGCTATCAATAAAGGAGGTTGATCAAAACCTTCCAGGGCTTTTTTAGATGCCTCAAGCATTGCTCTGCCTCCTGAAGCATGCACATTAACCATCCATATTCCTAAATCTGCAGCTGATTTTACTGCTTCATAAACTGTATTAGGTATGTCGTGAAACTTTAAATCTAAAAATACATCAAATCCTAGAGAATTAAGTTCTTTGACGATTTGCGGGCCTGATGAAGTAAATAACTGACTACCTATCTTTAATCTGCAAAGATTTGCATCGAAATTCTTAGCCATATGTATAGCTGCAGAATATTCAAGATCTAATGGAATGATAATCTTATTATCCATTTATTTCTTTTGTAGGTTGGAGAATTTGAGATGAAAAAAAAGCGAACCAGTAATACTCCTGAAGTTCGCAATTTTGTTTTTTAAGGCCTATTGGCATTAAAACCACACTATAATAAATCCGTTAGAATGTGTCTATTAAAAGATTAAGAAATACTAAAATTAAGCAATGATAAAAAGCATAGAAGAAATAAACGGCATGAGAGAAGCTGGAAAATTAGCTGCTGAAGTCCTTGATATGATTACTAATTTTGTTAAACCAGGTATTTCTACAGGTGAACTCGATAAGATTTGCCATGATTATATTGTGGAAGAACAAAAAGCCATACCAGCTAATGTTGGCTACAGAGGGTTTGAAAAAACATTATGCACCAGCCTAAATCAGGTCATTTGCCATGGCATACCAGACGACAAAAGGTTCTTAAAAAATGGGGATATATTAAACATTGACGTGACAGTTATTAAGGATGGTTGGCATGGTGATACATCTAAAATGTTTCTGGTAGGCAAAACAGAAGCTCACAACGAAAGACTTGTTAGCATTGCTCAAGAGTGCCTCTATAAAGGAATAAAAGCTGTCATGCCTGGAGCTAAATTGGGAGATATAGGTCATGCCATTCAAGAGTATGCAGAAAAGAATCATTACTCAGTAGTTGAAGAGTATTGCGGGCATGGCATTGGCAAGGTTTATCATGATGAGCCTCAAATCTTGCATTATGGTACCCCGAATACTGGATTAGAAATTAAAGAAGGTATGTGCTTTACCATAGAGCCTATGATTAATTTAGGAGCTAAATTTACTAAAACATTATCAGATGGATGGACTGTTGAAACTAAAGATGGAAGAAACTCTGCCCAATGGGAGCACACCATATTAGTAACTAAAGAAGGGTCAGAAATCTTAACTAAACGTAGTGATGAGAATTTCTAGATTCAATTCTTGATGTCTAATCAGCTATCTACTTTAAAAAATAAGAACGAAGATAATTTGTCTGTTCAGTTCAATTCCTGGCTAAACAAAGAAAGAGGAAGGCAAGTAAAAGGAATTGAATATTTTTTAAATAAAAGATCT
>CAJWKH010000014.1 GCA_913042085.1 uncultured Gammaproteobacteria bacterium
CTTCTTTGGCTTGATGGTTATGTATAGCTCCAGTAACGTATCTATTTCTAGCCCTGATCATAAGATAGTTCATTACTTCATTTGATTGAGGTTTGTACATGCCTCCTAATTCTATTTCTTGAGCCATTAACCTGATATCCAATTCAACATGAGTAGAGTGTTTAATCAGTATCAATACCCCCTGGTTTTCATCTAATTCTTTAAAAATATTTACGTTTTTTGAGCTTAGTTTTAAGTTATCAATGGCTCTTGTAGAAGACCACCAAGCAATTGCTATCTCAAAAACACCAATACCCATATTTTTAAAGTGGCCTTTAACTAAATCATCAATTTCCTCTTCATTTTTTTCGGGAAAGCAAAGTTGTATATTTACTTTTGCTATCTGTTTTCTGTGAGGGCTAACGCCATGGAGTAAATGCCCTAATAATGTACCTAAAAACATTACTACTTTATAAGGGAGGAACTTGCATAAATAGATAAATCCCATTCCCAGCCAGGTTGGTAAGTATTTTGGGTGTAAGAGCAATAACTTAAAGTTAGGGTCTTGATTACGAGGTGTCGATTTATCAATATTCATTTTTTGGCCAGCCCGATAAGACATCTAAATATTTTTTTACACCACTATTCACATCTAGAAATTCTTGGTCGTAGCCAACTTTTCTTAATGCGCCAACATCAGCTTCAGTAAAACTTTGATAAGCACCTTTTAAATTCTCAGGAAAATCAATGTAATTTATATGACCCTTTTGATTCCATTCTATTACTGCGTTTGCAACTTCATTGAAGGTTTGACTCTTACCTGTTCCCACGTTGAAAATTCCAGATACATTGGGGTTATTCATAAACCATAAATTAACATTTACCACATCATCTACGTATATAAAATCCCTTCTTTGTTCTCCATCACCAAATCCATCTGAACCTTTGAATAAATTTACTCGATTGTTCGTTTTAAGTTGTTGGTGTAGATGGTATGCAACACTAGCCATATTTTCTTTATGGACTTCATTCGGACCGTAAACATTAAAATATCGTAATCCTACTATCTGAGACTGATTACTAGCTAAATGCTTCCTTACAATTTGATCGAATAAGTATTTAGAGTAAGCATAAAGATTAATTGGAGATTCATTTTTTAACTCTTCTTTGAATTTATTTCCAGAGCCATAAACAGATGCTGAAGAAGCGTATACAAGCGGAGTAGACCCTTCTACACAGAATTCCAATAATTCTTTTGAATAAAGTAAGTTATTTTGAAAAAGGTATTCGGCGTCCCATTCCATGGTATCTGAGCAGGCACCTTGATGAAAAATAACTTTAATCTCAGAGGAGTGAATTTCCCTTTTTTTTATTGATTTCAAGAATTCTTCGATACCTAGATATTCTTTAATTTGGCAATTCTTTATATTCTCCTCGAGATCTTTATTGTCGTGATTGTCTACAGCTAAAATATCAGAAATACCTAAAGAATTAAGATTCCTAATAAGATTTGAGCCTATAAAGCCGTTACTGCCAGTGACTACAATCATTTTTTGAGAATTAATTTATTATTTATAGCTATGTTAGCATACGCACATGCCGAGAATTATTTATACGGCCTTATTCATAGCGCTTATTCCTGCTTATTTTATTAGGCTAACTTGGCGCGGGATAGGCAATAAGAAATATCTACAAAGGTGGGGTGAACGATTAGGCATAGCTAATGTTAGGCCTACTAAAGACAAGTCGATTGTTTGGGTGCATGCTGTTTCAGTAGGAGAAGTGAATGCCTCCATTCCACTTCTAAGGGCATTAATGGAGGAGTACCCTGGTTCAGAATTTTTGGTCACAACCTCTACACCCACGGGTTCAGATATTCTCCTTTCAAAGCTAGGAAATAAAATAAAGCACCAGTACGTTCCTATTGATATTCCATTTTGTATCAATCTATTTATAAATACTTGGAAACCAAAAGCATTGATATTATTGGAAACTGAGATATGGCCGAATATTATTCATTGTTGTAAGAAGCAAGGCATTGTTACTGCTTTAGTAAACGCAAGGCTCTCTGAGAAATCTAAATTAAAATACTTAAGATTTAACTCTGTAATTCTGCCTGCTATTAATTCTTTAGATCTTATCCTGGCTCAGTATGAATCTGATGCTTATCGCTTTAATGAGATAGCCGCTGATAAAGAGATAAAACTTTGCGGGAACCTTAAATTTGATCAAGACATGCCCGAAGAGTTAGAAAGTATTTCAGACTCCATTAGAGATTCATGGTCTAAAGAAGGTAAGAGAAGGCCCACACTTATAGCGGCTAGCACTCATGAAGGAGAGGAGGTCATAGTTCTAGATGCATTTAACGCAATCTTAGAAACAATAACTGATGCATTGCTTATAGTTGTCCCGAGACATCTTGAAAGATTCAATAAAGTTAAATCTTTGATAGATGACCAAGGTTTCAAGTTCTCTTCTAGATCTAAAAAAGAAGATGTCACCAATGATGTCCAAGTTTTATTAGGTGACACGATGGGAGAGTTAAACTTTCTATATTCTGTGTCCGATGTAGCTTTTGTTGGTGGAAGCTTAATAGATCATGGAGGACAGAATCTTCTTGAACCAGCTGCTCAAGGATTACCGTTATGTTCAGGACCTAGTGTAAGGAATTTTGTTGAAATATCTGATCAACTAAAAAAAGCTTCGGGGTTAACAATAATTAAAGACAAGAAGGAATTAGCTGATTATTTTATAGATTTAGTTAATGATGAACATAATTTACAAAAAACTGGCCAAGCTTCAAAGAATGTTTTTATGAAGAATAGAGGAGCAATAGAGATTATAAAAAAAGACTTAGATTTTCGTATTAATAAGGTGCTATAGTTAAAGTATTGTCAAATTATGGAGAAATTAATGAAAATTAGAATTATTAGTTTATTGGCAGCTATTTTTTTAATTACTTCCTGTTCAGGAACTGATCAAAATGAAGAAATGAAAATTAGTGATGCCGCTGAAAACACCGCTTACGTAGAATATCTTTGGTGCAAAAATGGGCCGGATATGTCAGAAGAGGCATTTGGCACCATGATCGAAGAATGGAACGGAATCTTAGATGGGTTGGAAACAACCGTAACAATGTCTGTTGGTCTAGTTCCTAGAACTCCGACAGATTTATATGACGGAATGTGGGTTTTGGTTTGGGAATCTAAGGAGCAAAGTGAAAAAGGTTGGAAAGAGTGGCTAGATGGTCCCGCAGAATCTTGGACCGAAAGCACCAGTTCTATTCTTGCTTGTGGAGCTTCAGATAATGGAGAGGCGTTGAATTATGGTTTTGATGTAAGCGGTTTTAGGACTGCAACTGCTCAAGACAGTGAACCAGGTGGAGTAGTTGGTTTTGCTTTTTGTAGCTACACAGAATCATTCGGTCCAAAGGAATTGTTAGAAAATATTGCAGCCTATAACGGCTGGTTAGATTCTCTAGAGGAAGCAGCGGGAACTGGTTCGCCTTATTTTTACACTATTCACGAACCTGATTTTGAAACTCCAATTCCTGGATCATCTATAGGTTCTTACGATTACGCTTTCCATCATTTTTGGGAATCTGAAGAGAGTAGGGCGCAAGGTGCAGCCTTGTTTGCTCAAACCGCTCCAGCTCCTCAAGGACCTCAACCAGATTGCGCCCAGGAGATGTTCTTGTTTGATAGTTATCCTTTCAGATCTCCTCAAATGTAGTTTTTTATCCTAGCTGGGACTTTTATAAGTCCCGGCAGGCTATATCTTGGTGCGTTTGATTCGATAACGCACTTTTTTAGAACCTCCATAAATAAATAATGACCTTAGTTGTTATTGTTTATCCTTTTATAATTGGCATGTAAATTGCATATATAAGTACATAGAACCAATAAATATGTGTCCTTATTATTAAAGTTTTTTTAAGATGACTTAATTAAATTTTGGAGATAAATATGAAATTAATAACAGCAATTATAAAACCATTTAAATTAGACGAAGTTAGAGAAGCCTTATCCGATGTTGGAGTCACCGGCCTTACTATTACTGATGTCAAAGGTTTTGGAAGGCAGAAAGGTCACACTGAACTTTATAGAGGTTCTGAATACGTGGTTGATTTCTTACCTAAAACTAAGATTGAAGTAGCCGTTAGCGATGATAACGCTGAGGCTGTGATAGACGCTATTTCTAAAGTTTCCAATACTGGAAAAATTGGAGATGGAAAAATCTTTGTTTCTACCATGGAGCAGGTTGTAAGAATAAGAACCGGAGAATTAAACGAAGACGCACTATAAAACATTAAAGGTAACCATATGATGAAAAAAACATTATTGATAACACTATTCTCTTTACTCTCAATTAATCTTTATGCAGATGGATTAGATTCTGGAGATACGGCTTGGATATTAACTTCCACTGCTCTTGTTCTATTTATGACACTACCTGGCTTATCACTTTTTTATGCAGGATTGGTTAGAAGTAAGAACGCCATATCCGTCTTAATGCAATGTTTTGCAATTGCTTGCATCGTATCTATCGCATGGGTTGTTTATGGTTACAGCCTTGCTTTTACAGAAGGTAACGCATTCATAGGCGGAACAAGTGCGTTTTTCTTATCTGGTTTAGGTAGAGATACTTTAGCCCCTGATACGACAATGCCTCATTCTTTATTTGTAATTTTTCAAATGACTTTTGCAATTATTACTCCAGCACTTGTTGTCGGAGCTTTTGCTGAAAGAATGAAATTTGGTGCAATGTGTTTGTTCTCATTGCTTTGGTTTACAGCTGTTTATATACCGGCTTGTCACATGATATGGGGCGGAGGTTATTTAGCTGACGTAAAAGATTTTGCTGGAGGATTGGTTGTTCACCTTACTTGTGGAGTTGGAGCTTTAGTTATTGCTCTAGTCTTAGGTCCAAGAAAAGGATTCCCTTCTACGGCCATGCCTCCACATAACAGAACAATGGTAGTAACCGGAGCAGCAATGCTTTGGGTTGGATGGTTCGGCTTTAATGCTGGAAGTTCTTGGGCTGCTGATGGCTTAGCTGGGATGGCAATGCTAGTAACTCATATAAGTGCTGCAACAGGAGCATTAACCTGGATGGCAATAGAATGGATCAAAGGAGGAAAACCAACAATTGTAGGTATAGCTACAGGTATGGTTGCTGGGTTAGCTACCATAACTCCTGCAGCTGGAAGTGTTGGACCGGAAGGCGCTTTATTGATAGGTCTAATGGCTGGTTCAATATGTTTTTACGCCACTCAAGCAGTTAAAGGGGTGTTTGGTATAGACGATTCTTTAGATGTATTCCCTGTGCATGGAATAGGAGGAATTATTGGAATAATAATGGTTAGTTTTGTTGGGGTTCAAGGAGGTTTCTTAGGTTCAAGTGCTGGAGAAACATGGATACCAATGGAGCAGTTTATTGTTCAACTAAAAGGAATAGCTGTAATAGGTCTTTGGACAGCAGTAGCTTCATGGATAATTCTGAAGATATTAGGCTCTTTAATGCCATTAAGAGTTACTGAGGAAGAAGAATATGAAGGGTTAGACGTTACCGAACATGAAGAGAGAAGTTACGATCTAGTTTAATAAAGAAATTTAAAAAAAACCGGCTTTTATATAGCCGGTTTTTTTATGTTTGATTCATAATCAACTAGAATAAAAGTGTGCATAAGAAATCTTTAATTTCTATTATGGGTCCTACGGGAATAGGCAAGACAGATCTTGCTTTTAAGATTTATGATAGTGCTGATGTACAAATCATAAGTGTTGACTCTGTTCAGGTTTATAAGCACCTAAATATAGGAAGCGGAAAACCAGATAAAAAAGTTTTAATGAAATATCCTCATAAATTAATAGATATCATAGATCCGAATGAGAACTATTCAACTGGCAAGTTTCGAAAGGACTGCCTGAAAGAGATTAAACACGCAGACTCTTCTAAGAAAATTCCTCTATTAGTTGGAGGATCAATGCTTTATTTCAAGAATTTATTTCATGGTTTATCGGAATTACCTGAATCAACTGAAGAAATTAGACAAGAAGTGGAGCTGGAATGTAATCAGAAAGGTCTGGAAGTTATGCATAGATACCTCCAACAAATAGACCCTCTATCTGCCAAGAATATTCATCCAAACGACTCTCAAAGAATAAAAAGAGCGATAGAAGTATACAGATTAACGAATAAACCTTTATCTCTATGGCAGCAAGAAAACCGTTTAGAGGTTCATGAAGATTTGAAATCATTTGATATGCATCAGTTTGCTATAAAACCTAAAGATAAAGAAATTCACCGTGAGAAAGTTGCAATTCGATTTCAAGAGATGATTGATCAAGGTTTGATTGAGGAAGTAGAGGGTTTATTGAAGAAGAAGCGAATGGATTCTTCTAAATCTTCCATGAAGAGTGTTGGTTATAAACAAGTCTTGGATTATTTAGAAGGGAATATATCTTTTGATGAGATGGTGTTTAGGGCAGTGACAGCCACAAGACAGCTTGCTAAAAGGCAAATGACCTGGCTTAGGAGTTGGAATAGAGTAATATGGCTTGAAGAAGAATCGGATAATAATTTAGACATAGTTTTGGATACCATTAATTAATGATAGAGAGGTTAAGTGCTGAACCTGTATCAGTGATAGTTCACATGGATAGGTTTTTAATAGGTTCAGAAAATCTTTCGTTGAATGCAAAGGAAGAGTTTACAGAGCTATGTAGATCTTCTGGATCTAACATTGGTGCAGAAGTTTCTGGAAAGATAGATAAGCCTACTCCAAATTATTTTATCAAGGCAGGTAAAGTAGAGGAGATTCAGGCCTTGGTTAAAGAATTGTCGGCTGATTTAGTAATCTTTAATAATACCCTCTCACCTTCCCAAGAAAGAAATTTAGAAAAGATCTTTGGCGCAAGAGTTTTAGATAGGACGTCTTTAATATTAGATATTTTTGCAACTAGAGCTACAAGTCATATTGGTAAGCTTCAAGTAGAGCTTGCCCAGTTAACTCACCTTTCAACCAGGCTTGTCAGAGGATGGAGTCACCTTGAAAGGCAGAAAGGTGGAATAGGGCTAAGGGGGCCAGGAGAAACTCAGCTGGAAACAGATAGACGATTAATTGGGCAAAGAATAAAGAGCATTAAGAAAAGGTTAGATAAGGCCCATAACCAAAAAGAAGTTAATAGGTATTCAAGAAGAAAAGGTAAAAATCAAGTAGTTGCTCTAGTGGGTTATACCAACGCTGGTAAAACAACTTTGTTTAATTACCTAACAGAAAATATGCTCTATGCCGCCGATAAACCCTTTGCCACTCTAGATTCTGTCACTAGAAAGAACTCTATCCCTGACCTGAAGAATATTCTATTCTCGGACACTGTTGGTTTTATTTCTGACTTACCTACTCAACTCATTGAATCCTTTAAGGCCACTTTAGATGATTTAAGAACTGCAGATCTACTTCTTCATGTGGTTGACATATCAGATAAGGACTACAGATTTAAAACGAAGGAAGTAATGAAGTTAATTGATGAGCTAGGCTTATCAGATATCCCTATGCTTAGGGTAAACAATAAGAGTGATAAAGCAAATTTATCTAACTTGGGTGAACTTTCAGCTTCAAAAACTAATCAAGTTTGGATTTCAGCACAAAAAGAAGAAGGTTTTGATAGTTTAATTCATTCAATTAATACTGCTTTATGCGGCGAGGAACGAAAAGAATGGATATCTCTTTTCCCTGAATTAGGCTGGTTAAGGGCTAAATTATATTCTTCAGGAAGTGTTATTGAAGAAAGAACATCTGATTCAGGTCTGATACAATTACAAATTAAGAGCAATGAACATGAGCTTGAGAAATTAAAGCTCGTCAAAGGCTTTAAAATTTTAACTAAACAATTAACAAAGGAAGCGATTTAAAGATGTCTTGGAATGGAAATGATAATAAAGATCCTTGGGGTAGAGAAGCTCCCCCTGAGATTGACGAGGTTATTAAAAAAGCTAGAGAAAGAATAAATTCTATTTTTGGCGGCGGATCTTCATCTGAAGGAGGATCTTCTGGAGGATTTAGTAAGAAAAATTTCACTTGGATTTTCGTGGCACTTATCCTTGGATACTTAGCTTTAGGAATCTACCAAGTTGAACAAGCAGAAAGATCAGTAGTGTTAAGACTAGGTAAATTCCTGGAAATAAAAGGTCCGGGTTTGCACTGGAATCCTCTAATAGTAGATGATTGGACGGTAGTGGATGTGGTTAGAGTAAGACCACATAGACACGATGCTCTGATGTTAACTAAGGATGAGAATATTGTCGATGTGACAGTTTCAGTACAGTACCAAATAGCTGATCCTAAGAAATACGTCCTAGATATAAGAGATGCTGATTCAAGCCTTGCTCAAGCTACTGAAAGCGCTCTAAGACATGTAGTTGGAGGATCTATAATGGATGATGCTTTGACGACTGGTCGTGAGTTAATAGCTCAAGAAGTTAGAACAAGATTGCAAAGTTATCTCAATAGATATAGCACAGGATTAGAGGTTTTAATTGTAAATATAGAAGACTCGTCTCCACCTAATCAAGTACAAGAAGCGTTTGATGATGTTATTAAAGCTAGAGAAGATGAAGTCAGGGCTCGTAATGAAGCTGAAACCTATGCAAACGGATTAGTCCCAGAAGCTAGAGGTGAAGCTCAGAGAATGCTTCAAGACGCTGAAGCATATAGAGAGCAGGTAGTTTCAGAAGCCGAAGGAGATGCGGCTAGATTTAATCTGCTGTTAGCTGAGTATCAAAAAGCTCCAGAAGTAACAAGAAATCGTCTTTATCTAGACTCAATTGAGGGCGTTATGTCAAATAGCACTAAAGTGATGATAGACGTTGAAGGAGGCAATAATATCTTGTACTTACCACTAGATAAGATTGCACAATCTGCTAGAGGCGTTGAAGAATTGAATATTCCTTCCACTCCTAATAATTCAACTTCTATAAGAGATTTAACTAATCAAGTTATAGAAGAAATAAGAAGAAGAAATAGGCAGGAGGAAAGAAGATAATGAAAACACTAAGATTAATCTTATATCCAGTATTATTTCTAATATTTGTTTTGTTAACGCAATCAATCTATGTAGTAAAAGAAACCGAGAGAGCTGTTAAATTAAGATTTGGTGAAATAGTCGAATTCGATGTAGAGCCAGGGATTCACTTCAAGCTTCCTGTAATAAATACCGTAAGAAAGTTTGATGCGAGAATTTTAACTTTGGATGCAGCGCCACAAAGCTATCTTACTTCTGAAAAGAAGGCTCTTACTGTAGATTCTTTTGTTAAATGGAGAGTTAACAACGTCGCTAAATATTTCACCACAACGGGAGGTGATGAAGAAAGATTAAGAAGGCTGCTTATTCAGAGGGTTGATGCTGGTCTTAGAAATGAATTCGGTACTAGGACCGTTAAAGAAGTTGTGTCTGGGCAAAGAGATGAACTTATGGACAAGCTGTCAAATCAATTAAATCACATTGCTAAAGATGAGCTGGGTGTAGAGGTAATAGATTTAAGGGTAAAAAAGATAGATTTACCGCCAGAAGTTAGTGAGTCAGTATTCAATAGAATGAGAACTGAAAGGGAAAGGCTGGCTAAAGAACTTAGAGCTCAAGGAAATGAGGTTGCTGAAAAGATCAGAGCGACAGCTGATAAAGATAAAACAATAATCTTAGCTGATGCCTATAGAGAAGCAGAAGAAACTAAAGGTAATGGAGATGCAACTGCCACTGCAACATACGCTAATGCTTATTCTAAAGATCCTGAGTTTTACGACTTCACGAGAAGTTTAAAAGCTTATGAATCAACTTTTGAAAATAAATCAGATATTTTATTAATTAATCCAGATAGTGATTTCTTTAAATATCTTGATGATTCTAAACCTAAGAATAAATAAATGACTTCTAAGGTGCGCTGGAGTCTTCCAGATGGCGTTGATGAATTGCTTGCACCTAAAGCCCTAGAAGTTGAGAAGTTAAGAAGAAAGTTAATAGATCTTTACGTTGCCTCAAATTATGAGTTTATAATTCCCCCTCTACTGGAGTTATCAGAAACTCTCGGTGGAGAAGCCCATGATGAAATAAGTTCTTATGCATTTAGCTTTCTAGACGATCTGACTGGGAAAAAATTATCTATTAGACCTGATATATCAGAACAAGCTTCGAGGATAGACGCTTACCGAATAGCCTCTAAAGACGTAATTCGATTATGTTACGCAGGTGACGTTGTAAAAAAACGAACTTCTAAAGTTCTTAGATCTAGAACGACTATCCAGGTTGGCGCAGAGATATTTGGGGACTCTTCCTTTGAGTCTGATCTAGAAAGTATCAATCTTATGATTAAAAGCCTTCAAGAAGTAGGTCTAAAAGATATAACGCTTAGTTTGGGTCACGCTGGCTTCACAGCTACTGTCATGTCTTTGTTTAAAGACTTAAATGATTCAGCTTTTTCTCAGTTAGAAGAAGCTTTAATAAGAAAGTCTAAGTCAGATATATCCAGTATCATTCCTTCTGACCATAAAGATTTGAATTTGATAATGGATCTTTGTGATATGCATGGTTCAAGAGATATTATTGAGGAAGCTAAAGAAATATTTAAAGAATTAGGCAATGAGGTTATTGGGCACTTGGAACATTTAACTAAAATAGTAAATGCATTAGATTTGGACCAGTCCATAAAAGTTCATATAGATATAGGAGAGGTTCAAGGATTTAAATACCATAACGGTATAGTGTTTTCAGCTTATTCTGGATCAGCCGGTTATGCTTTAGCAAAAGGCGGAAGATACGATGGTCTAAGGAAGTCTGAAGATGATGATAGACCTGCAATAGGTTTTGATTTAGATTTGATTGCAGTTTCAAATATTAAGGAACAATAAATGACTAAAACTATCTCTTTATTAGGATTGCAATGGGGCGATGAAGGAAAAGGAAAGGTAGTAGATCATTTAGCAAAAGATCTTGATGCAGCTATTAGATATCAAGGGGGTCACAATGCAGGCCATACCCTGATAATAGATGGGAAGAAGATAGTTTTTCATTTACTGCCTTCTGCAATATGTCACGATGACATTCATTGTTATATAGGTAGAGGAGTTGTAGTTAGTTTAGATGCGCTTTTCGAAGAAATAGAAGAAGCTCAAGAGGTTATAGGAAATATAGAAGATAGATTAACTATAAGTTCTGCTTGTAGCCTTATACAGCCTTACCACATTAAATTAGATCAATTAAGAGAAGGATCAAATAAACTCACAAAGATAGGCACCACAGGAAGAGGAATAGGTACAGCGTATGAAGACAGGGTTGGAAGGCGATCTATTAGGGTAGCCGATTTATACAATGAAAATAAACTTAAGGATAAGCTTGAAGAAGTCTTAGACTTTTACAATTCAATTTTTATACATTCTTTTAACTCAGAAGAAATTGATTTAAATGAATTGTTTGAAAAGAATTTGGAACAAGGAGAAAAACTTAAACCTTATGTTGGTAATGTTATCCAAGAAGTAAGAGATTTACAGGAAGCAGATAAAAAAATACTTTTTGAAGGGGCTCAAGGAGCTCTATTAGACGTAAGTCTAGGAACTTATCCTTTTGTAACATCCAGTAATTCTTCTGTTGGTGGTATAGCTTCTGGAATAGGAATTAGTCCCACAAACATAGATTTTTCTCTTGGAATAGCAAAAGCTTACACGACAAGAGTTGGTGAAGGACCTTTTCCAACTGAGTTATTTGACGACATGGGAACTTATTTAGCAGAGAAAGGAGGGGAAGTAGGTGCTACAACAGGAAGACCTAGAAGGTGTGGTTGGTTGGATGCGTTTTTACTTTCTCACACAGTACAATTAAATGGTATTGATGGTCTTTGTATAACTAAGATAGATGTATTGGATGGTTTAGAGACCATAAAGGTTTGTACTGATTATTCCAGTGAATTCAGCAAGGCAGAAATATTAGAAACCTTATCTTTGGAGGGAGTAGAACCTATTTATACAGAATTTAAAGGATGGGAAGAGCCTACCGCAGGAAAACAATCTTTTGAAGAATTGAATGATATGGCTAAAGAGTTTATTCTAAATATCGAAGATCTTTGTAAGGTTCCTGTAATTATGATTTCTACAGGCCCTAAAAGAGAAGATACCATTATTAGAGAATACCCACTGTGATATGAAGTTCTTTAACATTTTAATTTTAATATTACCTCTAACCTTTTTTGCGGAAGAGATTACATACGAAGAAGGCGATTCTTTTGAATCAACAAAATCTCGCTCCGTTGTGCTTTATGAGTACAAAGCTGATGCTTCTAAGGTAAACACTGCCCTTCGGTTTGCATTTAATGTTGAAGAATTTGTTGAATATGCTTCTGTTGATTCTAGGGATATTTATAAGGTTAGACGGGGAGATACTTTTGTATTAACGGAAAGCATAAAAGATGGTGATATTTTTAAAGTCACCCTTACAACCAAAAAATATAACAACGAAAAATACTTTATCCTTTCAAAAGATTTAAAAGATAGTTCTTTAACTCAATTAGAAGCAGACACTTAAACTTTCGATGAAACTTTATCTAAAAAGAACCGTTATAGGTCTTTTGGTACTGATTAGCCCTTTTTTATTTTTATACATAAGTCTTTTTTTTAATTGGTTCGGCGAACAACCAGAATTAGGGTCTATTGAAAAACAAAGTGCTCCTTTCTTTTCTACAAATACAACGCAATCTCTTAATCAAGATAAAAGAATTTTATTTGGAGATTTGCATGTGCATACAACTTATTCCTTGGATGCGTTCTTAGGCAGCTTACCCATTTTAGAAGGAGAGGGTGTTCACCCTGTGGCAGACGCATGTAATTTCAGTCGATTTTGTGCCAATCTTGACTTTTTTTCTGTAACAGATCATGCAGAATTCTTAACGAGAAGAGAATGGGAAGACACAATTGAATCTTTGCAAAGTTGTTCTGCAATCTCAAAGAGTAAAGATGAAGAAGAAATCGTGCCTTTTTTAGGATGGGAATGGACTCAAACTAGCCTAGATCCTTCTAAACATTATGGACATAAGAATGTAATTATAAGGCCTCTTGAAGGAGAACTTCCTGCTAGACCTATTGGAGCATTAGAAAGTTCTTATTTAAATTTTATTGATACGCCATTTGTCTATATTTACGGAGCTCTTATTTACGATTTTAAAAATATGCCTAATTATTTTGATTGGAGGCATAGAAATATTGTTATTCAAGACCTGGATGTTTGTAAAAAAGATGTACCTGTGCGAGATCTACCGAAAGATTGCTTAGAGAGAGTAGAGAAGCCAGCAGAATTATTTAGTAAATTAGATGAGTGGGGTATAGATTCTATTGTGATCCCGCATGGATCAGCATGGGGAAATACTTCTCCCCCCATGGCCTCTTGGGAAAACCAATTTGATTCCTTAAATCATGATCAAAAATATCAAAAATTAATAGAACTTTATTCTGGCCATGGAAATACAGAAGAATATAGATCTTGGAGAGCATTTAACTTTGATAATGAAGTTTATTCTTGCCCTCAACCTACAGCTGACTTTCTTCCTTATTGTTTTCAGGCAGGTGAAGTAATTAGAGAAAGATGCAGGGTGTCGGCTGGTAGTGTAAGTGAATGTGATTTTAGAGCTAAGTCAGCTAGAGAAGAATACGTAAAGTCTAACCCTTTTGGCATATTAACAATCCCTAAATACGACTCAAAAGAGTGGTTAGAAAGTGGACAGTGCCTCGATTGTTTTTTACCCGCTTTCGATTACAGACCAGGGTCTTCAATACAGTACGCTCTTGCTTTAAGGAACTTTGATGACGACAAGACAGAGGGATATAGGTTTGGCTTTATTGGATCTAGTGATAATCATGGAGCAAGACCAGGATCAGGTTATAAAGAGATTGATAGAGTCATTAATAGCGACTCGAAATATAAATCAACAGGCCCATTAACAACTAATTCAAATAGCGAAGAAAGCTTCTCAGGAATTCCGAAAACTCAATCAGTTGATTTAGAAGAGTTAATGAAAACAAGGAGCGGACCTCCTCAACTAGAAAGGATTTCCTCTTTCCTGTACACAGGAGGACTTGTGGCTACACATTCTATTGCTAAAGATAGAAACTCAATCTGGGATTCTCTAAACAATAGAGAGGTGTATGCAACAAGCGGAGATAGGATTTTATTATGGTTTGATGTAATTAATCACCCCTCTAAGCAAATTAAACCCATGGGAAGCGAATTTGAATTGAACATTAATCCAAGATTTAGAGTGAGAGCCGTTGGTTCCCAGAAACAACTACCTGGATGCAATGTTGGAGAGGGATTTAATCCAGAAGTTATAAACAGACTATGCAAAGGTGAATGTTTTAACCCAAGCGACGAACGAAAACTTATTACTAGGATAGAGGTTGTAAGAATTAGACCACAAGCTTATTCAGGAGAACCTATAGAAAATTTAATAGAAGACCCTTGGAAAGTATTTATGTGCGATCCCTCTTCGGAAGGTTGTGAAGTAGAATTCACAGACGATAATTTTACTAATGCAAATAGAGAGATTATTTATTATGTTAGGGCTATCCAAGAACCATCTTTAGCTATTAACGCTTCAAACCTTAATTGCGATAGAGATGATTCAGGTAAATGTATAAAAGTTAATCTATGTGGCGATGTAGAAGGTCAAGGGGAAGGAGATTGTTTGTTTGAAACAGAAGAAAGAGCTTGGTCTTCTCCTGTGTTTATAAAATCTGCTGGAGGTCAGCTTTAAGAGCCTTATCAAGAACAGCATTAACGTATTTATGTCCATCTACGGCACCATATTTCTTAGTTAGCCTTATGCTTTCATTGATAATGATAGGTTTATCTAGATCAGAATGTAGCATTTCATAGATTGCTAGTCTCAACGCGTTTCTTTCAATGGGGTCTAGTCCCAGTAAGTCTCTATCCATGAGTTGTTGTAGCAAGTCGTCTAAATTAGACATTGATTCAGTTACACCAATCAGTAGATCCTTAAAATGAGGATATCTTTTTTGCATCTCTTTATCTTCAAGTATTTCTTGCGCATTTGATCCTCCCAAGTCTATTTCATAAAGACTTTGAAGCACCTTATCTCTTGATCGGACAGGGGAAGTGTTTTCTTTAGACTTCACAATTAATCAGGATCAACCATACTCATGGCTGTTAAAGCAAATTCAGAGCCTTTATTCATTTGATTAGGGTCAGCCCTTTTGTTTGCTTGTGACTCATCGTCAGTTGTTAAAACACCACAAATTACTGGTTTTTTAGTTTCAAGAGATACTGACATTAGGCCGTCAATGCAGGCTTTCGAGATATAGTCAAAATGAGGTGTGTCACCTCTTATAATGGCTCCAAGAGCTATAACAATATCTACATTCTCTTTTAATGCACATTTTTTTGACGTCAAAGGTAATTCAAATGCTCCCGGTACTTCTCTGGTCAGGATATTCTCTTCATCGACGCCATTTCTAAGAAGTTCTTTAGTTACTTCTTCAAGAAGAGTGCCAACTATTTCACTATTCCAGCTTGTATAGGCTATTGCATAAACCGCTTTTTTAGATTTATCAGATATTTGATTAGAGTCTAAGCCTTTCATTCTTTTAATTTATAAATTCAGTAATCTCTAGATCAAAACCAGTAAGTGGGTATTTAGCGGAAGCACCTAATAGTCTAATTTTTTTAACACCTAAATCTTTTAATATCTGAGCACCAACTCCAACAATCCTTGAATCGGGCCCTTCACTCTCATTAGTTTTCTTCTCTCCTTTTAGAAACGACACATTAGATAATAATTCTTGAGCAGTTTCTTGATGAGATAAGAGAAGAAGAACCCCACTGCCCTCTATATTTACTTTCTTCATTGCCTGAGAGAAAGACAACCTACTTCCGAATTGATTTATCCCAACCACATCTTGCAAGGTATTATTCTGTTGTACCCTTACCATGATCTCTTGTTCACTATCTATTTTTCCTTTCACGAGGGCTATATGAATATTGCCATTTATGGTGTCTTCATAGGCAAATAGTTCAAACTCACCTTCTTCAGACTCAATTTTAGTTTTATCAACTAAGTTAATACTTCTTTCGCTAGTATTTCTGTAGTGAATTAAATCTGCAATTGTTCCTATCTTAAGATCATGTTTTTGAGCAAATCTTTCTAAATCACCTCTTCTAGCCATAGTGCCGTCATCATTCATAATTTCTACTATCACAGCTGAAGGACCAAATCCGGCTAATGAAGCTAGATCTGTTCCGGCCTCAGTGTGACCTGCTCTGGTCAAAACTCCTCCATTTTGAGCTTTGATAGGAAATACGTGACCTGGCTGCACAATGTCTTTTGCAATAGCATCTTTTTTAACTGCAGCTTGTATAGTTGTTGATCTATCTGAAGCCGATATCCCTGTGGTTACTCCGCTAGCTGCTTCTATTGACCCAGTGAAAGCTGTTCCTAGTTCGGTACCATTATTCTTAACCATTTGTTCTAGACCAAGTCTTTTACATCTTTCATCATCTAGAGCAAGACAAATCAAACCTCTCGCATGAGTTGCCATAAAATTAATAGCTTCAGGGCTAACCTTTTCAGCAGCTAAGATTAGGTCTCCTTCATTCTCTCTGTCTTCATCATCCATTAAGACAACCATTTTTCCTTCGGAAATGTCAGAGATAATTTCTTGTATGCTGTTTAATTCCATTTTTAATATTTAGGCAGTAAGGAGTATTTAATATCCTCTCCTATTTCTTCAATATCTTTTATTTCAAGATCAATTGTACCTAGTTTTTTTGCCGCTACATCTAAATTAACAAAGGATTGCCTATTCTCCCCTAATAACTTAGGTCCTCTATACAGAATGAGCTCATCAACCAATCTCTCTAACAACAATGAATTAATAAGTCCTGATCCTGCCTCTACCATTAGATTATTAATGAGTTTTTCTTCTGCTAAATATCTGACCACTTCTTCAAGGGGTAAATTAGGAGTTGCGTTAAGCTTTGCAATCTCTACATTTTCTTTATCTTTCAGCTGACTTTCTTGGTTGATGAAGAGAATTGTTTGGGTTCCTGAAGAAAAAATATTTTCTTTCCCCGTTAAAACATTATTTCTATCTACCACAACTCTTAGAGGTTGTTTATATGAACCTTCATCTAATCCCGAATCCCTTGAAGTTAATTGCGGGTTATCCTTTTGGATAGTTCCTGTACCAGTAAGAATAGCATCTGAATAAGCTCTTATTTTATGAACATCCTTCCTTGAATCAGATGAAGTTATCCATTTACTATCTCCTGAAGGAAGCGCTATACCTCCATCTAAAGCACTAGCAACTTTGCAACTTATATAGGGTCTTCCTTTTTCAATTCGAGAGAAGAAACCTTTATTTAGTTTTCTTCCTTCTTTTTCTAGTAGACCACTTTCTACTTTTATTTCAGGATGCATTTTTGAGAATCCTTTCTGTGCTTTATCTTCATTACCAAAGTAAACTTTTTTAATTCCATACTCACTAATGGAATCTGCACAAGGGGGAGTCTTTCCAAATGTTGTACAAGGTTCCAGGTTTACAAATAACTCTGATTCGTTGAGTATTTCTCTAGCTTTATCTCCAAGGTTACTAACCACATCTTCAATGGCATTTATTTCAGCATGATTTTTACCAGAGCTTTCATGCCAACCTCTACCTATTACTTCATTTTTGTGAGTAATAACGCATCCAACCATTGGATTAGGACTTGTGGTCAATGAACCTCTCTTTGCCAATTCTAGAGCTTCTAGCATATGCTCTTTTTTGGAATTCATGACTAGTCGCTAGTTAATTTTTCTACTTCTTCAGAGAATTCCGTTATGTCTTCAAACCTTCTATAAACAGAGGCAAACCTGATGAACGCAACTTCGTCTATTTTTCTGAGGTTTTGCATAACCGCTTCACCAACTAAGCGAGAAGGGATCTCTCTTTCTCCGGAAGATCTTATATCTTTCTTTATATCTTCTATTAATGTCTCTATTTCTTCTTCTCCAACAGGCCTTTTTTCCAAAGCTCGGTAAAGACCTTCTCTCAGTTTTTGTTCATTAAAGGGTTCCCTAGTGTTATTTTTTTGTTTTATAACTCTAGGCATTAACAACTCAGCCGTCTCAAAAGTAGTAAATCTTTCACTGCATTCAGGACATTCTCTCCTTCTTCTAATTTGCTGACCTTCAGCAATCAACCTTGAATCAATTACTTTGGTATCGGAGAAAGTACAGTAAGGACAGTGCATGACTAAGAATAGACAGGAAATTTAGAACAAATGTCTTTTACTTTGTTCTTCACTTCGCTAATTACCTGTTCGTTGTTTATATCGTCCAAAATATCGCATATCCAAGAAGTTACTTCAGATACTTCCGCTTCCTTGAATCCTCTTGTGGTTGATGCTGGTGTACCAATTCTTAGGCCGCTGGTAACAAAGGGTGATTGCGGGTCATTTGGTACGGCATTTTTATTTACTGTTATATTTGCCTTACCCAATGCAGCATCTGCATCTTTCCCCGTAAGGCCTTTTTCTATAAGGTCAACAAGGAACATGTGATTTTCAGTTCCATTCGAAACAATATTAATTCCATGTTCCATAAAAGTAGCTGCCATTTTTTTAGCGTTTAGCTTAACCTGTTTTTGATAATCTTTAAAACTTGGTTCTAAAGCCTCCTTAAAACAAACAGCTTTAGCAGCTATAACATGCATCAACGGACCACCTTGAGTCCCAGGAAATATACCGGAATTAAGTTTTTTATGAATTTCTTCATTTTCTTTAGCAAGAATTAATCCACCTCGAGGACCTCTTAAAGTTTTATGGGTTGTGGTTGTTACTACGTCAGCAAATGGTATAGGAGAAGGGTATTCATCAGCTGCAATGAGCCCAGAAACATGAGCCATATCAACTAATAAGTAAGCTCCTACAGCGTCTGCAACTTCTCTAAATTTTTCCCAATCTACTATTCCTGAGTACGCAGAGAATCCTGCAACAATCATTTTTGGATTGTGAGCCTTAGCTAATTTTTCAACTTCTTCGTAATCTATCTCTCCAGTTGAAGGATCTAGACCGTATTGGAATGATTCGTAAGTTTTTCCAGAAAAGTTAACTTTAGCTCCGTGTGTTAAATGTCCGCCGTGGTCGAGGCTCATACCAAGTATGGAGTCTCCAGCTTCACAAAGAGCTAAATAGACGGCTGCATTTGCACTAGCACCAGAATGTGGTTGAACATTTGCATACGCTGCTCCATAAATTTCTTTAGCTCTTTCAATAGCAAGTGATTCTGCAATGTCCACGTTTTCACAACCCCCGTAGTAACGAGCTCCAGGGTAACCTTCAGCGTATTTATTTGTTAACACTGAACCCTGCGCCTCAAGAACTCTTTTCGAGGTGTAATTTTCTGATGCAATTAACTCTATGTGATCTTCTTGTCTGGTTTTTTCTTTATCTATTGAAGACCAAAGGTCTGGGTCAAAATCTTTAAGTGTTTTATTGTTATCAAACATAAATGGTTAAATAAATTTTGGAAGGATATTTCAGATAATTATACAGAATGAAATTCACTTCTTAGGATTAATTTAGGCCTTAATTGTAATAATTGGAGACTTCCTTCCTTTATTAATTTCGGAACAAATAAAACAAACTCTTCCATCACAACCTCGTGCAGTGCAATGTTCTCTTCCGTAATAAATAATTCGTAAATGAAGTCTATTCCAGTCATCCATTGGAAAGCCTTTCTTCAAGTCCTTTTCAGTTTGCTTAACATTTTTACCTTTTGATAGCCTCCATCTCTGAGCTAATCTATGTATATGAGTATCAACTGGAAAAGCAGGGTGGTTAAATCCCTGGCTCATTACCACAGAAGCGGTTTTATGACCCACTCCTGGAAGCGCTTCTAAAGCTTCAAAACTTTCTGGTACTTCTCCTTCATGTTCGTTACATAAGATTTTGCTTAGTTCTGCTATGGCTTTCGATTTTTTAGGAGACAGACCGCAAGGTCTGATTATTGTTCTTATCTTTGAAGGCTTTATTAAGGCCATATCAAAAGGATTGTCCGCTAACGAAAATAGTTCTGGTGTAACTTGGTTCACTCTAACGTCAGTGCATTGCGCTGATAACAAAACTGCAACCAGAAGCGTATAGGTGGAGTGATGATCCAGAGGAATAGGCGTTTCTGGATAGAGCTTTTCAAGCTCTTTATTGATATAAATAAATCTTTCTTCTTTATTCAAAACTTATTTCTTACTTAATTAACTTAGTATACTGCCTTAATGCTTGATGGAAGAGTCAAAAAAATTATAGC
>CAJWKH010000015.1 GCA_913042085.1 uncultured Gammaproteobacteria bacterium
CCAGAGTATTTAAGAATTCAGTATCCAGTGAAGTGGTAGAGATTGAATCAACTGGAACGGCCACCTTTGAAGACGTTAAAGATTTAGTGGCTGGTCAAAGAGGAAGGGTTGTTTTTGAAGAGGGCGATCTTGAGCACGGCATATGGTCGGCAGGAATTTCAGTAGCAAGAGTTAAAGACATTCCTACTTGCGAAGAAATGGTATCCAGATTAGTTGCAGACGCCAAGAATATAATTGACGATAGACTACAGTCTGTGAAAGCTTCTTAAAAGGAAGATTAAATTATGGAAGATGTAAAAGTATATATGGTTGTGAATTTGGAAATTGAAGATAAAGACACTTACCTAAAATATGAAAAAGGATTTTTCCCCATTCTTAAAAAACACGATGGAGAATTCTTAACTTTTGATGATTCTTTTAAGCACATGGAAGGCTCTGAACCATTAAGTGGCGGCCGAATGATTATTTTTTCTTTTCCTTCTAAATCTGCAGCTGAAGCTTGGTATAGCGACCCTGAATATCAAGAGCTTGCAAAGTTTAGAAGGGAAGGAGCCCCTGTAAGGTCTTTAAGTATGGTAAAAGGATTGCCCCCAAGAAATTAGTTCTTAGTTGAAGAAGGCATAGTAAATCAAGAGCAATAAACTAACGTCCACAAACATTAATACACTAAGAGAGGTGCATCCATAGGCTACTTCTTCTTTGTAGAGAGCCTTGTGGACAGAAAAAGAGAAGTATAAGAATAATAATATAAGTAGGTTAATTATCACTGCGCAAAGGTAGCACTCTACCAATTGATTTTATAGCCTTAAAGTTGAGTGTGATTATATTATGATCACCTCTGGAAGTCATGATTAGATATCACCCTAGATTCTCATATAAGAAAGTTTGATCCATGTTTTGCTCAAGATAAATAAAAAATAAATATTTTGACTTAGATCAACTTGCCTAATTCTAGTATTTATAAGATAGATTTATGAAAAAAGAAAAGGTTTTTATAAGCCTGTGTTCAATTGGTTTACTTTTTTATGCATTCATTCCCTTGACTGTCGCAGCTAGCTCTCCTGATGACCTCCCAGTAGTGGTACAAGAGATGGTTAAACCGCCCTTTCTTCCGAAACATAATATTGTAGCTAAAGGAGGGCCAAAAATTATTAAAGTAGAGCTAACGGTTACAGAAAAAATAATTTCTATAGACAAGCAGGGAACCAAGTTTAGAGTTTTTGGTTTTAATGATTCCGTTCCTGGTCCAATTATTGTAGCTCACGTAGGGGATTACATAGAGCTTACTTTAAAGAATCCCTATGAGAATAATTTTTTACATAATGTTGATTTTCATGCAGCCACAGGTGCCCTGGGAGGCGGGGCCTTAACCCTTGTACGACCAGGCGAAAAAGTTATTATTAGATGGAAAGCAATTAAACCCGGAGTATTTGTTTATCATTGTGCTCCAGGAGGAGCTATGGTGCCTTGGCATGTAGTTAAAGGAATGAACGGTGCTGTAATGATTCTCCCAAGAGAAGGGCTTAAGGACCGCAATGGAAGCCCTGTAAGATACGACAGGGCTTATTACATAGGCGAGCAAGATTTTTACGTACCAAAAGACCCTTCAACTGGCAGGTATAAAGAGTTCCTACAACCTGGTGATGGCTATAGCGATATTTTAAAGGTTATGAAAACTTTAATACCTTCTCATGTCGTGTTTAATGGTTCTGCAGGGTCTCTCGAAGGAGAAAATGCATTAAGAGCTAAAGTAGGGGAATCAGTTATGTTTGTTCATGCCCAAGCAAATAGAGATACACGACCTCACTTAATAGGCGGACATGGTGATTTTGTTTGGCCCAATGGTTCATTTAACGATCCTCCAAGGACAAACTTAGAGACATGGTTTGTGCCAGGCGGGGCTGCCGCAGCTTCTATTTATACTTTCAGACAGCCTGGTAACTATGTTTATTTAAACCACAATCTAATAGAAGCTTTTATTTTGGGGGCCAAGGCAGAGGTAAAAGTTGAAGGTAAATGGAATGATGATTTGATGAAACAAATATTGGCCCCAACAAAGATAAATGATGATGACAATAATTAAAATACTGCTAAAGGTAAGTAGTGTAATCTTTAATTATTTTTACAACTTCCTAAAAAATTAAAGTCTCTGTAAATAAAAGATGAGAGAGTTGACCTATATCAATTCATTGAAATGTCATCGAACTATCTTTAATTATTGATATGTGGACTAACAACAATATAAAAAAAATATGAATAGAGATTTTATATTTAGGACAACAGGTGAAAAGAATAATTCAAATTGTCTTGGGTATGTTTTGAATGTTGGTTCAATAGAAGAGTTACTAAAAGTTATAAAAGAGCTTGGTTTTAAAACAGAAACTTTGGAATACAAGAGGATACCACTATCTTCTAAAGCTGTAGCAGTTTGCTTGCCATTTAGAGATACAAGTTACAGTAAAGATGACCACTTCATCTCAGCTGACCTACTAACAAATGGTTTGTTTGAAGAAGAAGACGAGATTCAAAGAGATTTAGAGAGAATTTTCCACGATTTAGACACATCTGGCTGAGGCATTTAATAATTAACTTAAATTATAAGAGCCTTTCAGGCCTTTTTCATTTCTAAATAGTTACTATTCTAAAGCCATTCTCTTACTATCAATTTGATAGAATTAACTAATTCTTGTGGCTGATCTAAAGGAACATGATGAGCTGCATTTTTTATTGGAATTATAGGAGTATTGCTTGGAACATTATCTTTAATATATGTAAGAATTTCATCAGTCATCATTAAACTTTCGGTTCCATAAATTATTCCTAAGTTACATTTAAGATCAAAAGCTATATTCCTTCCCATGTGAGATACGCCCAGCTTATCAAAGATGGTGTCATCGAATTTCCATTGAAAGCCATTTTCTACTTCCTTGATCGACCATTTAGCAATGTAATCAACTAGAAATTGATTTTCGCATTCTTGTTCAGGAGTTAATCTAAATCTTTCAAGAATACTTTCTTCATTAGGATAAGTTTTGATTCTCCTTATTGGTCCGCTTCTTACGTGTGATGAGTAATCGTATGTGGGAGGGCGTATAGGTGAATCAACCATAATTACACCCTTAAGAGGTTTATCAGAAATATAGCCTGCGGTAGCACTCATAAATCCACCCATGCTATGTCCACAAATGATAGGTTCTTTATTGCCTTCAAAGAAGCCACTGTCTTCAGCCACCTTAAGTATCTCCTTGCCAAACACTTCAGCAGAGTAATCTTCCCTACGTTCACTATCACCCATGCCCGACAAATCTAAGGCACTTACCTCAAAATCGTCCAATAACAAGGGGGCAATGAAATCCCACCAGTGGGAGTGACTTCCACTTCCATGAACCAACACCATGCCTGGTTTATTTCCATCCCCCCAGTGTTGATAATATATAGACTTTTCTTCAACGATTATCGATTTCTCTTCTTTAGAAACTGATAAAGCTTCTTTAAACCAGTCAGGTTGCTCATCCTTCATTTAGACATTCCTTTGAAATAAATTTATAGTTTTAAGTTCTTAAGAACCTAAGTCTATTATAATCTCAAAAAAGTAAGGAAATTTTATGAAAGAACCATTGAAAGGTGTGAATACACAAATGGCTGATCCTAATAAAGAACCGACCGTGCCGCAACCCGCCGCAACTGTCTTGCTAGTTAGAGATACGCAAGAAGATGGGATAGAGGTATTCTTAATTGAAAGGGCAGCTAAAACTAACTTTGGAGGAGCCTATGTTTTCCCAGGAGGAAAAGTTGATCTGGAGGACTCTTCTGATGAATTTAGTGAAATTTGCCAGGGAGTTAGTGATCAGGATGCCTCTTCTGCCTTAGGAATTGAAAATGGAGGATTGGCATATTGGGTGGCCGTTATAAGAGAGTGTTTTGAAGAAGTGGGAATACTTTTGGCTTATAGAAAAGATGGTAGTAATTTTGATCCTGAAGATGAGTCTGAGAATGATAGATTTGTAGATTACAGAAAAAGATTAAACGATGGCGAAAAGGTTCTCGCTGACATGTGTAAAAGCGAAGAACTTTTCTTGGCCACAGATAGGCTTGCATATCTAGCTCATTGGATCACTCCTAAGATAGAAAAGAGAAGGTATGACACAAGATTTTTTATCGCACAGGCTCCTGAAGGACAAGAAGCTATTCATGATGGATCTGAAAGCGTAAACAGTATATGGATAAAACCAGAGGAAGCTTTGCAACAGTTTAAAGAAGGTAAGTTATTGATGATTATGCCTACCATTAAGAATTTAGAGAGCATCTGTGGGTATAGCAATACCAAGGAACTTTTAGAAGATAAAAATTCTATAAATCCATACGATATAGCAACCATAGAACCCAAGTTCTTTATGGAAAACGGCAAGATGGTAGGACTCTTGCCCGGAGATGAAGGTTACGAAGACCATTAAAAATGCAGATTGAAGAAGTAGTACAAATCAGTCCTTTAATTAGAAGGATTACGGCAGGTAACGCAAGTGTTTTTACTGGACCCGGAACTAATACTTACTTGATCGGTAATGAAGAAGTTACTGTTTTGGATCCAGGACCAGCAATGGATTCCCATATAGATGCAATAACTTCTGCAAGCGACAAGATTAAGCAAATTGTTGTAACCCACACTCATCCTGATCATTCTCCAGGAGTTAGATTGCTACAAGAAAGGTTAGACATACCTGCTTACGGGATGGTTACAGAGACTTCAAAAGGTCAAGACAACTCTTTTAAACCTGACAAAATTCTAAAAGACGGAGATACGTTTGAAGAAAGTGAATACACTTTAGAAGTTGTTCATACTCCAGGACATGCTTCAAATCATCTTTGCTACATTCTTAAAGAAGAGGAATTTATTTTTACTGGTGATCATATAATGAATGGGTCCACAGTTGTTATTGGGCCACCTGATGGCAACATGAAGCAATATTTAGACTCCTTAGAAAAATTAAAGCAGTTTAAGCTTTCAAAAATTGCTCCTGGCCATGGCGAGGTACTAGAAAATCCTTATGAAGTAGCTGAATGGATTATTAACCATAGACTTCAAAGAGAAGAGAAGGTTGCCTCAGCTTTGAAAGAAGCTACTAAAGGTAATCCTGAATCTTTAGTTAAAAAGGTGTATGACGATGTGGATTCTTCCCTTTTCCCTATTGCAAAAGCTTCTTTGTTAGCTCATTTAATAAAGTTAGAAGAGGATAATCTTATATCTAAAGAAGGTAATGATTTTGTTTGGAAGGGAGTTACTTAATCTTTACCCCTGTACCCGCTAAAGCACAATAACCATCTGGATTCTTTGCTAAATACTGTTGGTGGTAATGCTCAGCGTAATAGAAAGGACCTGCATTGGTTACTTCAGTAGTTATTTTGCCCAAGCTATTACTATCCAATTGACTTTGGTATTGAGATTTCGTTTGAAGTATTACATCTTCTTCAGAATTATTTAAAAAATAGATCCCCGATCTGTATTGTGTGCCAACATCGTTACCTTGTTGCATCCCTTGAGTTGGGTCATGGTCTTCCCAAAAAGTTGAGAGTAAATTCTCATAAGTTAATTTAGCAGGGTCATAAACAACTAAGACCACTTCATTATGTCCTGTCATGCCTGTGCACACTTCTCGGTATGTAGGATTTTTAGTATACCCACCTGAATAACCAACAGCTGTGGTGTAAACACCTTCTAATTCCCAAAATCGTCTTTCCACTCCCCAGAAACATCCCATCCCAAATATTGCTTGCTCAAGACTTTCAGGAAATGGTGCTTTTAATGGAGTTCCTTTTACAAAATGCTCTGGTGGAACCTCAATTTCTTCTTCTCTACCTTTTAGCGCTTCCGACTCGAGTGGTAGTAAACTTTTCTTATTTAATAAATCCATTAAAGACATTATTTATTCTCTCTATTATGTATTAACTCTTCCACAACCGAAGGATCGGCTAGTGTAGTAGTATCACCTAGGTCGTTAACTTCATTAGATGCTATTTTCCTAAGTATTCTTCTCATGATTTTACCTGATCTTGTCTTAGGTAATCCAGGAGCCCATTGAATTATATCTGGTTTAGCTATGGCACCAATTTCTTTGGCAACTAATTGAATTAGATCATTCTTCAGATCTTCACTCGGCTCTTTGCCTAACATCAGAGTTACATAACAATATATGCCTTGGCCTTTTATTTCGTGTTCATATCCAACTACAGCAGCTTCTGCAACTGTTTCATGTAAAACCAATGCGCTCTCTACTTCTGCGGTCCCTAATCTGTGCCCAGAAACATTTAAAACGTCATCTACTCTGCCCGTTATCCAGTAGTATCCATCTTTGTCTCTTCTTGCACCGTCCCCAGTTGTGTAATAACCAGGATACATAGAGTAATAAGTTTCTACACATCTTTGATGGTCTCCATAAACGGACCTAATTTGAGATGGCCAGCTTGATTTAATTACAAGATTTCCAGATCCTTCTCCCTCTATCTCTTTTCCATTCTCATCAAGAAGTGCAGGTTCAATACCCAGAAAAGGTTTAGTGGCGCTACCCGGCTTAAGTGGAGTTGATCCAGCCAAGGGAGTTATCATCATTGCTCCTGTCTCAGTTTGCCACCAAGTATCAACTATAGGACATTTAGAATCGCCTACTACTTGGTAATACCACTCCCATGCTTCAGGATTTATAGGCTCACCGACAGTTCCAAGAACTCTCAAGGAATCCCTAGAAGAAGATTTCACATATTTATCCCCTTGTGCCATTAAGGCTCTAAGGGCTGTTGGAGCGGTGTAAAAAATATTAACTTTATGCTTGTCTATGACTTCCCAGAATCTAGAAGCATTAGGGTAGGTTGGAATTCCTTCAAACATTAAGGTTGTAGCAGCATTGGCAAGAGGACCATAAACAATATAAGAGTGACCCGTAACCCATCCAACATCTGCAGTACACCAATAGATTTCATCATTTTTATAGTCAAAAACCAGTTTATGAGAGATGGATGCCTGCAAAAGGTAACCTGCTGTTGTATGAAGAACTCCTTTTGGTTTGCCAGTGGATCCAGAGGTATACAAAATAAATAATGGATCTTCAGAATCCATTGGTACAGCTTCGCATTCTGATGGAACTGAATCAATTATCTCTTGATAATCAACATCCCTCTTATCGTTCCAGCTTATTTCTGCATTTGTTCTTTTTACTACAAAAACTGAGTGTACGTTTGGGCAATCTTCTAAAGCTGTATCAACATTACTCTTTAAAGGTATCTTCTTTGATCCTCTCAGCCCTTCGTCTGCAGTTATAACGCTTTCACAATCAGAATCTAAGATTCTATCTTTTAGCGACTCTGGAGAAAATCCTCCAAATACTACTGAATGTATTGCACCAATTCTTGCGCAAGCCAGCATCGCATAAGCTGCTTCAGGAATCATTGGCATGTATATGCAAACCCTATCCCCTTTACTTATTCCTCTTTTCTTGAGGGCATTAGCAAATTTACATACAGAGACATGCAATTCTTTGTAGGTAATCTTTAAGGAGTCTTGAGGGTCGTCTCCCTCCCAGATAATTGCTGTCTTCTCACCGTTATTCTCTAGGTGCCTGTCAATGCAATTTACGGATGCATTTAATTTAGCCCCTTTAAACCAGCTTATGTCGCCTTTTACTAGATCACTTTCTTTTACAACATCCCATTCTTTATCCCATGAAAGGTAATTACGTGCTTGTTGATCCCAAAATTGATCTGGGTTGTTGATAGATTCTTTGTAAAGTTCTTCGAATTCATCATTTGAAATAACGGCATCGTTAATAATTTCTTCTGAAGGTTCGTATATGGTTTCTTTTGCCATGGTTTAAATTTAAATTAAAGTTGGAGCAGGATTAAAATACATCTTAGCTCCTTCAGGTTTATTGAAGTAATCCAATAACTTTTCTAAAAGTAAATCGTAATCTTTCTTGCTAGATTGTAATTCGAGATAATCTGAATTAACAATCAACACAGGCGACCTATCATACTCAAAAAAGAATTCCTTGTAAGTTTCGTTAAGCAACTCTAAATAGTCATAACTTATACTCTTTTCCATTTCAATTCCTCTATGCATCACTCGCTCATATAGAGTCTTTGTTTCTGCTTGCAAATAAACAACCAGGTCTGGAGTGGGCAGATCTAAAGATAAGTACTCATATATTTGCTCATATAATTTTAGTTCTTCCATAGATAAAGTGGCTTTTGCAAATAGCTTGTCTTTATCTAACAAGAAATCTGAAACTTTCTTCGAAGAGAAAATGTCCCCTTGTTTTAGTTCCTGAATTTGCTTAACTCTTTGAAATAGAAAAAATAATTGAGTTGCTAAAGCTGCCTGAGATGGATTGATATAAAAATCAGGTAAAAAAGGATTTTCAGAAGGGTTCTCAAGGAAAGTGTCATAACCGAAGGAATCAGATAATAGCTTCGCAAGTGTTGTTTTTCCTGCTCCTATAGGGCCTTCTACAGCAATAAACCTCGGTACTTTCTTGTATACACTTAAATCTATTAATTTAGTTTCCATAAGAGATTGTTTCTCAAATTAATATACAGCATCTATTTTAAAAAAAGGATTTATTTATTCTGATAAGAACGCTTGGAATTGGGTTGGTTTTCTTTCCACCATTTACCTGCACCACCTAGATTAACTCCTGCCTCTTCTCTCAATAAAAGAAAATCATAACCTGCCCTAAATCTTCTATGAGAAAAAATTAACTTTGACTTTGGGGGGAATTTTAAGAGTTTGATTTGGAATTCCCATATCTCTTTGATCATATTTTCTATTCTTTTTGGGATAAAGCAGTCTTGTCGGCATTGTTTGATAATGATGTTTGATGATCTTAAAAGAACAGGTAATTTTGTTTTTTTAGAATTAATATCTCCGACCTTTTCGGTCAAGCCAGGCCACAGTAATACTGAGAATAAAAAAGCAGGAGTTAAAGGTAATCCCTTCTTTACTCTAGCATCAGAGTTCGATAAGGCATTGAGAATAAAAGATTTGTGTTTCTCATTAGAGCACTGCTTTGCAGTAATGGGTAACAAGTACTTTAAAATATGCAATTCTAGGAGAGTGATAAAATTATTCTCGGCATTACCAGTTAAAAATAACTTTAGAATTTCTTCATATCTTCTTGCTGGAGGTATTTCTTGAAGAAGGTGGGCAAAATTAATTAGGTCTTTTTTTAAAGATTTCTTTAATTTAAGATCTAAATTACATAGGAATCTTGTCGCCCTTATTATTCTTATCGGGTCTTCTCTTAATCTTAATTTACTATCTCCAATACAGGATAATTCTCTGTTATTCAGGTCTTTAAAGCCCCCTGTATAATCAATAATTTTCATATCTCTGATGTCTAAATACAAAGAATTAATAGTAAAATCTCTTCTAAAAGCGTCCTCCTTTATTGTTCCGTAGAAATTGTCCTTCAGTACAATCCCTTTATTTGTTTTTGATGTTCTTTTTCCTCCTTTAGACCTAAAGGTAGAAACTTCTGTAATTTTTCTCCCCTTCCTTACATGAACCAATTTAAATCTTCTACCAATTATTCTGCTTCTTGGAATTGTCTGTTTTATTTGTTCTGGAGTAGCATCAGTAACAACATCAAAATCTTTAGGGTTCTTATTTAGAATTAAATCCCTAATACATCCACCCACTAAATAGGCTTTGAATCCAGACTTGTTGAGATTATTAATTATTTCCTTAGCGTGGGAATCAATTTGTTTGATTTTAATTTTATGTTGAGGTTGAGCGTATAGCTCGGGAGAATGATTTTTTTGGTTATGATTAACCAAAATGAATATTATCCATACTGTTGACGTTCATGAATTTCTTCTATCGTCTTGCAGTCTATGCATCTTGTTGCTGTTGGTCTAGCTTCCAGTCTTCTGATACCAATCTCTATGCCGCATGAAGCACAATAACCGTAATTATTTGATTTGAGGTCATCAATAGATTCATTAATCTTGGAAAGCAACTTCCTTTCCCTCTCTCTGGTTCTTAGTTCAAGAGTAAACTCTTCTTCATGAGTTGCTCGATCTGATTCGTCAGGGAAATTAGTAACATTCTTTTGAATTTTATCTGCAGTTCTGTCTTGTTCTATTTGTAGTTGATAGGCCCAGCTATCAAGAATTGCTATGAAATGTTTCTTTTGTTTAGCGTTCATGTAATTCTCATTCTTTTTCAGGGCATAAGGTTTTATAGAAGCCAAAAATTGCGCTTCTTCATATTTCTTTAGAGGAGTGGCTTTTGAAGAAGCTCTCTTAGGAGCCGATGTCTTGACCTTGTTTTTCTTGGTAGTCACTTTTTTAGGAGCAACTTTCTTAGCAGTTACTTTTTTAGGAGCAACTTTCTTAGCAGTTACTTTTTTAGGAGCAACTTTCTTAGCAGTCACTTTTTTAGGAGCAACTTTCTTAGCTTTTGTATTTTTAGATGATTTCTTTGGCATTATCAGATGTTATTTCTTTGGCTTTATTGTGAGCGCGCAGCAATTTATCAGAATATATTTTTAATAGCTAGAAAAAATTATTCTTTATTTCGTAATATTCATCTTTTATTAATCTTGGGCCAACATTACCAACTACCTTTGAAGCTGCGTAACAGCCAAATAAGGCCCCTTTCTCTAGGCTTGATCCTAAAGTAATACAATATAAAACAGCCCCAGCGAACATATCTCCTGCACCGTTAGAATCTATAGCGTTCACTTTAATTCCAGGTATGTTGAATTCATTTTTTCCATCAAAACCTATGCACCCAGATGAACCTTGCGTGATTAAGAAATTAGGTGTTATTTCCTTAAAGATCTGGAAAGCATTTGAGATATCATCTGTTTCAGTATAAGCGAGAGCTTCATCTTCATTACAGAATATAAGATCACATTTCATATCTAGTAGAGTTTTTATTTCATTCTTGAATGCGTTAACTATATTTGGGTCTGATAAGGAAATTGATACTTTAGTGTCATTTTCTTTTGCAACCTCTATGGCTTTCTTGCAAACTTCCATTCCTTTTGGAGACGCTACTAGATAGCCTTCTAAGAATAAATAATCAGAAGCTTTGATTATTTCTACATCTAAGTCAGATATCCAAAATTCTGTGCTAATCCCTAAATTAGTACACATAGTCCTTTCAGCATCATCAGAAACCATAACTAAACATCTTCCAGAAGGAATTTCCGATGAGATAGGAGCGTTGGTATGACTAACCTTATTGGATGAAAGATCTTCTATATAAAATCTTCCATGGTCGTCATCAGAAACTATACAGGTCATGTGGCACTTTGCTCCAAATAGTGAAGCTGCGACTGTAGAGTTTGTTCCTGAACCTCCACACGCCTTGTCAGGAGTCTTACCCATCTCCATTAATTCATTAATTAAAACTTCTTGATCCTCTTTTTCAATGAGAGTCATGGAACCTTTAGGTATTCCATACTTTATAAGATTTTTTTCATATTCTTTGTCTATACTAAAAGTAAAATCTACTAAAGCACTACCAACTGAACATATGTCGAACTTCATTTTTTTGTCCTAAATTTTTTTAAAAAACGTAGACTGTTGCAATTAGAAGATTTTATCAAGTAATAAATGAAGATTAAGTTAACTTTAGGCTCATTGGGAATAATTGCTTTGATTATAGTTTTTGTAATCTCTGCATCTGTTGTAGCTATTATTGATTCAAGAGTAACCAACAAGCTGGATGGTGTCTTGTGGACGATACCTGCAAAAGTTTATTCAAGATCTTTAGATTTAGCTGAAGGCTCAAAAGTTAATAAATCTAATCTTATGAAGGAATTGGGCATGCTTTCTTATTCTGAAAATAGGAGTCCTTCAAAACCTGGAGAGTTTACATATAGCAAAGATAATTTAAGAATTTTCTTAAGGGGCTATGAAGATCAGAAGAGCGGTTTATTTGAGGTTTCTTTTAAAGATGGAACGGTTACAAAGATAACCAATCAACTGGGTATTTCAGTGGATATAGTTAGGTTTGAACCTATAGCGATTGGTGGAATGTATCCCTCTCACATGGAGGATAGAATATTATTGAGCTGGTCCCAAGTCCCTTCAATTCTGATCGATACGATTCTATCTGTAGAAGACCAGAATTTTTTTAATCATAAGGGTATTTCTTTTAGGTCTATTTCTAGGGCCTTTTTTACTAATGTTAAAGCAGGAGATATAGAGCAGGGCGGGAGCACGATAACTCAGCAATTGGCTAAAAATTTATTCTTTACTTCCGAGCAAACAATTAAACGAAAGGTAATGGAAGCAATTGCTGCTTTACTAATTGAATTTCATTATTCAAAAGAAGAGATTCTACTTGCTTATATAAACGATGTATTTTTAGCACAATCTGGGAAAAGGGCAGTTCATGGCTTTGGCATGGGAGCTCAACATTTTTTTGGAACATCTGTAACAAATCTAGAAACTGATCAGATAGCCCTTTTAGTAGGTATGTTAAAAGGGCCATCTTTATATAATCCTAGAAGAAATCCGAATAATGCAACAAAAAGAAGAAATCTTGTCTTAGGAATACTGCAAAAAGGAAGGCACATAAACTCTTCTTCGTTAGAAGAATACAAATCAAGACCTTTAAAAGTTGTTTCACCAAGTTTTAGGAGTGAAACAAAATATCCGGCTTTCCACGATTTAGTTAGATTAGAACTTAGAGAAAATTATCAAGATCCAGAGTTGAGGACCCAAGGTTTGAAGATTCAGACTAATTTAGACCCAGTTTTACAAGAATCATTGGAAAATAGTATTAAAAAAACAAAAGCACAATTAATTAAGAAGTACGGAAAAGAGCTAACTGAACTTGAAGGTGCTGCATTAGCTGTGGATATAGCATCAGGAGAAATAAAAGCTGTTGTGGGAAGCTCGGATCCGTCTAAATTTGGTTTTAATAGATCTATAAACGCTATTAGGCCGATAGGCTCATTGGTTAAACCGTTTATATATTTAACGGCCCTTAACAAATATGACGAATATAACTTAACTACTATTCTAGACGATTCAAAATTATCCATTAAGAGTGGAGGAGAAGTATGGGAACCTAATAATTTTGATAAAAAGTTTCACGGGAAAATCCCTTTACATGTAGCTTTATGGCAGTCTTATAACATTGCTTCAGCTAGACTGGGAATAGAGTTGGGGTACGACTCTGTTCAGGAAACCTTCAATAAACTAGGAATAAGAAAATCAATCGAAAGATACCCGTCATTGTTTATTGGATCTTTTGAAATGTCTCCTTTTGATGCCATTCAATCTTATCAGACTATTGCAGCGGATGGATTTTATAGCCCTCTTAGGTCCATACGGGATATCAAAGATCTAAATGGTAATATTGATTTGTCTTACCCATATAAGATTGAGCAAAGATTAAGGCCTGAGCCAGTACATCTTCTAAAGTTTGCAATGAAGCAAACTTTTATTTCTGGTACCGCAAGAGGATATCCAAAAAAAAATATTGAATCCTGGCAAGCTGGAGGCAAAACAGGAACTTCCGATGACCAAAGAGATAGTTGGTTTGTTGGCTTTGCGGGTGAACTATTAGTTTTGGTGTGGCTTGGGTTTGATGACAATCGCCCAACCCCACTTACTGGCAGATCAGGAGCTTTAGAGGTTTGGAAAAATTTTATTAATGATGTTCAGCCCTCTTCAGTAGAGAAAAATAGCTTCCCAAGAGTAAAATATATTTGGACTGATAAGAAAGACGGACTAGTTAGTGGGCAAAAATGTAAAAATTCTGTGTTAGTCCCATTTATTATTGGGACTGAACCAAATACAATCCCGTCTGTCAGAAATAAATGTGCTTCTAAACCAAAAAGAAGTAAGTCAGATGTTATGCAAAAGTTAAAAAAAGTTTTTGAGGAAGGTCAAGGTTGAATAATTTAAGACTTGTAGTTTTCTTTTTAGTTTTAAGTATTCTCTTTTCTTGCGCCTCTAATCAAAACAATGAATATATAACTTCAGATTCTATTTCAGTCAGTGAATTTTCTTCATCAGTTGAGTTGCTGGTCTCGAATACTAATTTTTTGGAAGATGAGATTCTAAAAATTAATGCTAAAAACCCTTCCGTTCAAAGAATCTTAGTTAATTCTGATGTTTACTTAAGAGAGGGTAAGTTAATTCAAGCGAATTCTGAACTTGAAAGGGCTTTAAGAATAACAAAGAAAGAAGGTGCTATTTATTTAAGGCTGGCACACCTAAGGCATATACAAGGTTTATTAGCTGAATCAAAGTCTTTTGCATCTAGAGCTTTACTTATAAAGGACATCTCTTCATGGGAGAGGCTTCTGTTAAACGTCTATTTGAAACGACCCATCTAGATACTATCAATACTTACTTATATAATGCGCTGCCAAAATTATTTGACTCTTTATATATATGAATAATATTTTAACCAAAGTTGGAATTCTTGGCGGATCAGGCTTTACCGGAGAAGAGCTCTTAAGAATTCTATCCAACCACCCTAGAACTGAGGTGGTAGCTGTTAGTTCAAGGGAACTATTAGGACAAAGCACTAATAAAATTGTTGAAGGATCGGAATTAGTCTTTGTAGAACCTAATAACGATATTTTTTACGAGTGTGAAATTATTTTCTTTGCCACTCCTCATGGAGTCTCTATGGACATAGTCGGTTCTTATATTGAAAGAAATATAAAAGTTATAGACTTGTCAGCCGATTTCAGGCTGAAGGATAAAAATATCTGGGAGGAATGGTATGACTCTAAGCACACGCAAGCAGAGCTTCTTTCTGAATCAGTTTATGGATTAACAGAGTTAAACCTGGAAGAAATAAAATCTGCAAGATTAGTTGCGGTCCCTGGCTGCTACCCTACTGCTAGTCTTTTAGGAGTCCTTCCGCTTTTAAATTCAGAACTTCAAATAGAATCTATTATTATTGATGCTAAGTCAGGCATAAGTGGTGCAGGCAGAAAGGCAGTTGAAAATAGTTTATCTAAGGAGATAAAAGAGAATTTTAGAGCATATGGATTAGAGGGCCATAGACATTTACCTGAGATAAGGGAGGTCGCGGAGCTTCTTTCGGGCTACCCAATTAAATTAAATTTTGTACCTCATCTTATACCGACCATGAGAGGTATTTACTCAACGATATATTTACAGCTAAAAGAATTTAAGGGTCTAGAGATTCTGGGTTTGTATAACTCCTTTTATAAGGATTCACCCAATGTAAGAATTATGAGACCAGGTGAAGTCCCAGACATCAAATCAATAGCAAATACAAATAATTGTCACATTTCTGTTAATCATTCAAACATTGAAAATCAAGTTATTGTAATCTCGTCTATTGATAACCTGGTCAAAGGTGCTGCCGGGCAGGCTGTAGAATGCTACAATTTAATGAATGGTTTTGGTCAAAGAACAGGTTTAGATAATGGTTGAGAGTTACGTACCTTCAGTTATACAAATTTCAGACGGAGCAGTTAATAAGATACTTTCTCTAGCAAACTCTGAAGACGACAGTAATAACTTAAACCTTAGGGTGTATGTTACTGGTGGCGGTTGTTCCGGGTTTCAGTATGGGTTTTCATTCGACAAAGTGATTGATGAAGAAGATACATGTATAACAAAAGACGGAGCAAATTTAGTTATTGATTCACTTAGCCTTCAGTATCTAGAAGGCTCTACGGTTGATTATACGGAAGATTTAATGGGATCTAAGTTTGTAATTACGAACCCTAATGCAACAACAACATGCGGTTGCGGTGAATCCTTCTCTATTTAGAAGGTTCGTATATCCTTCCTAAATAAACTTCTCCTTTACTACCAGTTATTTCCCCCAAATTGAAACTCTTACTTTCTATTCTTTGTTTAGCTAACCAACCAAAACATATCGCTTCTACATAATCTGGATCAATTCCTAACTCTAATGTAGTACTGACTCTTGCTTTACTTTGTTTATTAATTTCACTGCAAAGAAAGTCGTTATGCACTCCGCCTCCGCATAAATAGATATTCTCATTAGATAGGTTAAGAATATTTATTGATTCAATTAATGAAACAACAGTCACTTGAACTAAAGTTGCTTGCACGTCTTCAGCTGGGATTTCTTTGGATAATTTAAAAAGATTTTTATTTATCCATTCATGATTGAAATAATCAGGACCAGTACTTTTAGGATATTTACGTAAGAAGTATTCATCTCCCATCATCGCCTCTAATAAAAATGGATTTATGGTTCCTGAAGAAGCCCAAGATCCTTTGTCATCATAATTTCCTACATTATGAATTCTACTCCAACAATCCATTAGGCAATTTCCAGGGCCAGTGTCAAAACCAATCAATTCAGGATAATTTAAGGCTGTGATATTGGTTATACCTCCAATATTGACTATAGCCTTTCTCTTTCTATCATTTCCAAAAACTTTATTGTGAAATACTGGAGTAAGAGGAGCACCTTCACCACCAGCCCCTATATCATCATGTCTAAAATTCCCGACAGTAGTTATATTCAAATCATTGCTTATTTTTTGAGGATCCCCAATTTGTAACGTGTAGGGAGTCTTTGACTTAGGTTCATGTTTAATAGTTTGGCCGTGAGACCCTATTGCTTTTATATCTTTAGTTTCTATATCCGAGTCAGAGATTATTTCTTTCACAGAATTCACAAGCACTTCCGCCATTCTAAAATCTAAATCATCAATTAGTTCTTGTTCTATTTTTTCTGATTGCGAAGATTGGATAATGTCTGCTTTAAGATCTTCAGGAATCTCAAAATTCTTACAGTTTAAGACTTTGATCTCTTCTGAAGATAAATCCAAAGTAGCACAATCTATTAAATCTGCACTCGTTCCTGACATTAAGCCTATATAAATATCAGCCACTTGGAACCTCTTCTCTTAAAGAAATATCTTTATAGTTACTTAGTTGGCTGGCAAGGTTAAAAGCAACTTGATTGAACTTAATTTTTTCGCTTGATTTTATTGGAGTTGCATTTGGAAATTTAACTTTTAAGGGATCAGAGTGTTTGCCGTTAACATGAAATTCATAGTGAAGATGGGGTCCGGTAGCTAGCCCTGTACTGCCTACGTACCCTATAGTTTGACCTTGCTTTATCTTCCTTCCAACTTTACTTCTTGAGTTGTATTTATCTAGGTGACAGTAACGGGTTGTATAGTCTTCTGAATGTTTAATCTTAATTTCATTTCCACAACCACCATTGTATTGCGCGAAAGAAATAGTTCCATCCCCTGTGGCTCTAACAGGAGAACCTTTACTAGCCGCATAGTCAACCCCGTTATGAGATCTAATTGTATGAAGTACAGGGTGTTTTCTTCTTAAGTTATATTTAGAACTTATATAACTTAATTTTACAGGCGATCTTAGAAAAGCTTTCTTTACATTAATACCCTCGCTTGAAAAGTATTCCGATTTAGCGTTTGTTAAATCAAATCTAATCGAAGTAATCTTATTGCCCTTGTTATTAAACTCAGTGATCAGCACATCACCATCTAGAACCTTTTCTCCATCAACAAGTATCTCTTCATAAATTAAACTGAAGCTATCTCCCGATCTAATATCATGCGTAAAATCTATATCCCATCCATTTATATAAACAACATCCATTAAAACACTTTCAGGTATTCCTTCTTTTAGTCCAGATACATACATAGAATCTTCTATAACTACATGTTTAAAAATTCTAACTTTCTCAAGTGAATGCTTAAATTTATTTATGTTATAAGCATTCTCAAATCTGTCAGCTCTTACTCCTGATTGGAAGTCATCAATATATAGCAGGTCTTTAATTTCATTATTTTCATCTAGATTAACTCTTATCTTGTCCCCAACTTCTATGCTTGATAATAAGTTACTATTTTTAGAGTTTATAAGATTAATTATGTTATCTTTTTTTACTCCAAATTTACTAAGGATTGTAAATAACGAATCATTTCTTTTTATTGTGGTTTCTTTGGCGGTAAGGATTGGTTCAAAAAGAGTCTCTTGTTTTAAGATATCTATTTCTATTTTTTTAATAAGATCAGCATCTTTTTTTTGATCTGAGAAATCAAAATTACCCAAAACACTAATACTTAAGAGCATTAGTAGGCCAAATACAATAGCCGCAGCATGCTTTTTAGGAAAATCTTTAAAGATGGTTACAATTTTTTTAACCAGCATAAACTCGAATGATACCTGAAAATAGACATATAATAGATGTAAGAATGAATAAAAATGATTTAGAGATCCTTATTCGTGGATCTGAAGAAATAATACCTGAAGATTCTTTCTTAGAGAAAATTAAGGGTAAAAAGAAGCTTAGAATCAAAGCTGGATTTGACCCTACATCACCTGACCTGCATTTAGGTCATACCGTCTTACTAAATAAGATGAAATTATTTCAAGATTTAGGCCATGAAGTGATTTTTCTGATAGGAGATTTCACCGGGTTGGTTGGAGATCCATCAGGCGTTAATGAAACTCGGCCTGTTTTAACAGAAGACCAGCTAAAAGAAAATGCAGAAACTTACAAATCACAAGTTTTTAAAATATTAGATCCAAAAAAAACTGAGGTAAGATTTAATTCTGAATGGATGAATAAAGTTCATCCTTCGGAGTTCATTAAACTTTTATCATCTTATACGGTTGCGCGAATGCTAGAGCGAGACGACTTTGCCAAAAGATATAAATCTCAACAGCCTATCTCTATTCATGAATTTTTATACCCATTGCTTCAAGGGTATGATTCTGTAGAGCTTAAGGCAGATATAGAGCTAGGAGGAACGGATCAGAAATTTAATTTGTTAGTAGGAAGAGAAGTCCAAAAACATTACGGGGAAGATCAACAGGCAATTTTTACTGTTCCCCTTCTTGAAGGTCTTGATGGTGTAAGAAAGATGTCTAAATCATTAAATAATTACGTAGCTCTAGAAGATCAACCAGATGAAATGTTTGGAAAAATTATGTCAATTTCTGATGAGTTGATGTGGAGATACTTTTCTTTGTTAAGTTTTAAATCTTCTAAAGAAATAGAGACGCTAAAGAAGGCAAAAAAAGAGGGAGAAAATCCAAGAGACATAAAGTTTCTTTTAGCTGAGGAAATTGTTGACCGTTTTCATAAAGAGCAAGGAACAAAAGCTAAAGAAAATTTCATCGAAAGGTTCCAAAAGGGCAATATCCCGGAGAATGTTGAAAATGTACTGGTAGGTATTGAAGGTGAGTCTGAGTTATTAACAAGAATCCTAAAAGATAGCGGCATGTTAAAAAGCACTTCTGATGCGATGAGGCTTATCAAACAGGGGGGAATAAAAGTTGATGGAAATAAGGTTTCAGATAACAAATATAAACTTAAAAAAGGACAAGAAAATCTGATTCAGGTGGGCAAGAAGAAAATAGCAAAAATTATCTTAAAATAATGCCCAAAATAGCTTTTCTATAGGTTATTTTGATGTATACTGCGCGTCCCTACAGTTTGTAGGGGAGTTTTTTAAAAATATTAATAAGTAATTCGTGTGGGCGCTTATAATTAAGCGCAACTTACCAAATCAGAATTATTGCTTCGATTTATCGGAATAATTTTTCTGGTTTTTTTGTGCCTGTAAGAAGGCACTTAATTTTCAAAATTCAATTGAAGAGTTTGATCATGGCTCAGATTGAACGCTGGCGGT
>CAJWKH010000016.1 GCA_913042085.1 uncultured Gammaproteobacteria bacterium
AAAAAGACTTAGGATCCTGATAATCTCCTATCCATCCAGCTCTTGCAATTTCATAATCACCTGTATTTTGTTTTGACAGGTAAACTTTCCAATCGGTGTTGGTTAATAAGATATTGATTCCTAAATTTTCTTTCCACATCTGCTGCATTGCTTCCGCTATCTTCTGATGACCTTCACTGGTGTTGTACAAAAGTTCAATGGTCGGGAGATCATTCGGACTATATCCTGCAAGTTCTAATAAAGCTTTTGCTTTTTCAGGGTCATATTCTAATTTTGTAGGAGGGAAATATGCGTTGGGGTCTGGAGGTGTAAATGAAAAGGCTGGTTCTTGACCGCCTTTCGCTACTTTATTAGTTATTTTTTCTCTATCTATAGAGAGTGAAAGAGCCTGCCTAACTAACTTATCATTCAAAGGCTTTTTATTTATATTAATCCTGTAGTAATAAGTTCCGTAATAAGGCGTTATATTGATTTGATCTGGATATTCTTCTCTATAAACTTCTATTTTCTCAGTAGGCACGGAGCTAGTAACATGAATTCTTCCTGATCTAAACATGAAGTCCTCTCTTGTTACATTATCTATAGGAAGGAAGTGGATCTCATTTAGTTTAACTCTATCAGCATCCCAATAAGTTGGGCTTTTCTTAACTCTGATAACTTGATTTAACTTCCAATCTTCAAGAGTAAAAGGTCCATTACCTACAAAATTACCTGGCCTAGTCCACTGATTACCTAGAGAGTCCATGTCCCCAAACTTTTCGATAGTAGCTTTATGCACAGGTCTTGTGGTGTAGTGAGCTAAAAGCTCTACGAAATAAGGAGCAGGGTTTTTTAAATTTACCTCTAAAGTTTTTTTATCTATGGCTTTAACACCAACTAGACTGAAATCATCTATCAGTCCTTTATTAAACTCCTCTGCGTTAACTACGTCATATAGCATGTCGGGGTATTTCGAACCCAAGGTAGGCATAAGCATCCTATTCCATGCGTAAACAAAATCATAAGAAGTGACAGGGTCTCCATTCGACCAAAGTGCATCTCTTAAATGAAAAATATACTCTTTTCCATCAGAAGAAATGTCCCAACTTTTGGCTATGCCAGGAAGTGGCTCTAAACCATCTGGATGTCTAATTACAAGCCCTTCTATTAGAGCCATCAAAATCTTACTTTCCGGAACACCAGTTACTGTATGAGGATCTAGGTCCTTTGGTTCAGTCCCGTTTCCTAAATAAAGAATTTTAGATTCATAAGATAACTCAACTGGCGGTATATTCTCTCCGCAGCTATTAGTTAAAAGTACCAGAAAACAAAAAGCAATAATTCTGTAGTTCATAATAGATTTTTAATTTAGATGCTCTTTAAAAAATCGGATAAGCTCCATATTGCTCTCATACCTCACATCTTCATCAAAATAACCATGACCTTCTTTTTCAATAAATAGGGATTTATGTTTAATACCTAAACTGTTTAGTTTCTTTGAAAACTTCACAGCATCTTCATAAGGTGCCCTTATATCGTTTTCTCCATGGAGCATAAAAAATGGTACTGTTAACTTTTCAGCGTTGAAATGTGGAGACATTTCTATATGTCTTTTCTCATCAGTTCCAAGTCTTATCTCTAACTGCTTCTGCCCTCCTCTTGAAGCTTGTATATCACCATTCTTAAAAAGGTTAGGAATATGATAAACGCCAACATCACTAACAGAGCACTTAAATAAATCTGGTCGCATTATTGCACCTTGTGTAGCGGCATATCCTCCATAGCTACCTCCATAAATGCAAATTCTATTTATATCTATAAGTCTTTCATCGGATGCATATTCAATACCATCAAAAATATCGTTAAGCACTCCATCCCAGTTACCTCTAATATAAGTTCCATAAGATCTTCCATATCCTCCGGAACCTCTAAAATTTACTTGCAAGACATTAAAACCTTCGGAAGCAAACATTTGAACTCTATGATCAAAACCCCAACGATCTCTTACACCTTCAGGTCCACCGTGAGGATGAACAATTGTTGGTGAATATCTAGAATCCCCTTTTCTGCTTTTAGTTAAATATCCATAAATTATGGTTCCATCTCTAGATTTAAAAGAGATTGGTTCCACAAAAGCCAAATTAGCGTCATCTATATATTTATAGTACTTTCCTAGGGGTGTAATTTCATCCTTGGATAAGTCGTAAATGACATGAAATCCAGAATTTATATCAGCTTGTACAAAGACCGATGCCTTGGTCTCATCATCACTTACAGCAGAAATAGAGATTTGATTTCCTGGAAATTTAGACCTTACAAGTTTAGATAATTCTTTCTTTTTGCTATCTCCTTTGAAGTAAGCTAATGAAGGATATCCATCCATAATTTTTGCTGCGTATACATTTCCCTCATCATCAATTAAAGCATCATCAATATCGACACGAGAATGCCTATAAATTAAGTTCTTTTCTCCGGTACTTAAATTAGTTTTATAAATTCCTGAAAGATCAGAATCAGTATTTTCTATTGTAAATAAAGTTGTACTCTTTGAATTATAAGAAACAAGAGAGAGGTATTCATTTTTCTCCCAGTTAGTTGACTTCCAAAAAGTCCAATTTTTATTAGTAGTCTTTTGATTTCTTTTTTCTACCACTTCCACACAGTCGATACCAAACTTTGTGCATGGGGAGTTAGAAAAGTATTCAGTTGGTAAATTTTTGTTATAGATATAAATTTCTATGTTAAATGTTTTAGGGTTCAGGCCACTAACAGCTGCCAACCTTCCTGATTCATCTATTGCATAAAAAGGACTTCTTACAGGAGGCGTTGCAAACCTCTCCATTTCTCCATTATTTGTATTTAATTTATATAATTTATTGAACCTATCAGAGGTAAAAAATTGAATTAAGATATGATCGGGATCGTCTTCTAGCTTGTTCACCATAATCGCTCTTTGCCTAGGATCATCCTTAGTTGTATCACTTGATTTCTTGGCTTGCGGACCAGTTAGCATTATCGATTTTTTCCCATCAATATTAGTTGCATATAACTCACCAGATGGAAAAAGCCTATTCTCTCCAGAAAATTTAGCTCTTCTTGCAAATAGCAATCTTTCATCACTTAACCATTCAAAATTACCTATCTGCCCTTTTCTAATAAACCTATGATTGTGTATTAATTTTTTTGATTCCAGATCAATAATAGAGACCATTCTTTCTTGATCAATTTCTCTTAAGACACCTACCATCTTGCCATTTGGAGAAATTTTTACGTCATACACATCTGGAAGTTGAGAGAAATTTTTTACATTTTTATTTATTTCTTCAGAAATAATGAAATTTGTAAGAAACATGGCACAAACTAAAAAAATAATCCTTTTCATTTTATTTTATCCTTCTAACTCTGATTGATATTTTCTTATCAATTACTTTTAAAACATAACCACTTACAAAACCCTCTGAGATAGTAATTTCTTGATTAGGTTTTAATCTAACTTGTCTGATCTTTTCTACGCTTCTCCATCTTTGTCCGTTTTCAAGAGTTACATCCAACCTTAAGTCAGCTAACTTCTTAACCTTGACAATTTTATCTGTTATTCGCATCTTCTCTTTATCTTTAGCAGAGCGTAAGGGTAAACCAAATCTTCTTTCAGCTTCTTTTTCTTTAGACTCTTTAACCTTTATCTCTTTAACTGTTTTTGTTTCTTTGGGTTTTTTAATCAGCAAAGGGTCTTCTGTGGTTTGATTTCTAAATAAAGAATCATAACAATCTAATCGAGAAGAGTTATCTTCAATATCTGCACATTCATAAGATTGTTTATCGTTAGAGAAAATCAAAGATGAACTAAATAGTAGTATTAAGAAAAGGTATCGCATAGTGTAAGGGATCATAATAAAAAGGGTTGCTAATGCAACCCTTTTTATTTAGTTCTCTAAGCTTAGTAAGTCAGCTTAAATCCTACTGTGAAGTATCTTCCAACTACGTCATAAGTATTCTGAGGAGTATTGATCTGTGGATCAACAAAACCAAAGAAGTCTTTGAAGTAAGGAGGCTCTTTGTCAAACAAATTACTAACTGACAGAGATACGTTTAAGTGATCTGTAGCCATATAAGCAACGTTCAAGTAAGAGTAAGTGATATCATCGATTGAGTGAATATCTTCAATCTGGCTTTTCAGATCAGCTGTAAGTGGTTGACCATATAGAGTCGCACCGCCGAAGTAATCTGCAGCAGTTTCACTCATATCTATACCACTTAAGTATCTAGTAGTAAGTCCTACGCGCCAATCATTCTTATACCATCTGAAGTTAAAATTAACTCTGTCTTGGTTAAAGCATGATTCACCAAAGTCGTAACAGGCACCTACGTAGTTATCACTAACACCAGAGGCATCAACAGTTCTGTTTTCTTTAAAGTGAGTTCCTATGATATCAACTTCAAAAGAACCACCAATTCTTGGTAACTCTTCAAAAGTGAAGTTAATAGAGAAGTCTACACCTTTAAATACATCTGCTGAATCTGTATTGATATAAGATGTTTGTACTGAGTTAACATCTCCACCATAAGATCTGTTCACCTTTGCACAATCAACTGCGCTAGCTGATAGATAACATCTGTTCAGAGTACCTTGAGAACCTGAAGAGCTTACAGCATTAGCTATTTCTAACTCAAAAGTATCCACGGCTATTGAGAAACCAACATCTTCTAAGAAAGAGATGTTGCTAGGCTCCCATACCACACCGATAGTAGTGTTTTCACCTTCTTCTGGAGTCAAGTCGGGGTTACCAACAGCTAGACTAAGAATCTGGTTATTAGAAGTGGCCCAAGTAGACGTGTCTAAACCGTCTGCAGCGCACTGAACAGCAGCTGTTGCTTGTTGTGCAGCGCTATAAGTTGACTGAACGTTTTGTTCACAAGGGTCAACGTAAGTAGGGAATCCACCCCCACCACCGAAATACAAGTCAGCTATTGTTGGTGCTTTATAGGAAGTAGAGAATGTTGCTCTTATTGTCAAATCATTCATTGGCTTCCATTTAATAGCTGTTCTTTCTACACCTTCGCTATCGAAATCACTATAAGAAGAGTTACGATAAGCGTAGTCTAAATTCAGCTCTTGGAATCCAATAACATCAGCAATTAGAGGTACTGAAATCTCAGCATAGATATCTTGGTTATCATAGCTTCCACTAGTTGAAAGTCTTGGGTTACCCGAAGAACCTCCGGAAGCTGTTAAGGCATCGACTTTTTCGTCACCGGCTAGGTCGTTCTTTTCAAAACCAAAGGCTGCTAGAACCTCTCCTGCAGGTAATTCAAATAAAGTTACATTTGAAAGGTTGGCAGAGTAACCTTGAAAAATAGTTCCATTTCTATTTAATTGGTCGAAACGAATATAATCAGCAGCTCCTGTAGTAATACTGTTTGGTCCAAACATGTTTAGAGGGACGCAACCCAATCTACGAGCTACAGGATCTTTACAACGATACTGCACGCCGTTTACACCTACTCCAGCACCTAATTCCGTATCAAATGCGTTAGCAACAGCTAACATGTTGATGTAGTTTTCAGTTAATTGAGTTGAAGAATATTCTTGACGTGTGTGATAAATCTCCCAATCAGCTCCAAGCCTGTCTAATGTTCCTGAAGCTCCAAAAACATACCTGAAAGTATCTGCTTCTTGGCTAAACATTCTTGGTCCAACGTCCAACATCCTTTTTCTGTAAGCTAAATCTTCACCAAAAGGGTTGAAAGGATTATCTGCTGGAATAGTTAGGCCGTAAGTAAATTGAGCTCCACTTCCCATCGGAACTGGTGCCATCATTAAACTAGATTTTCTTTTGGATGCTCCAATTTCAAAATCTAGTACGATTCCATTATCAAGCTCATAAGTACCTGCAGACCATGCTTGGTAGTTCTTTCTTCCACCTAGCAATTGCATCCACTCACTGTAGTTGTACATACCAGCGTTATTTGCAGGATCTCCAGGTTCATTACCTGAATATTCCCACCAGTTAAATGCAGAGGTTGCACCACTTGGTCCAACTGCATCACGAAGAGTTTTAGAACCAGTAGAAGTGTAAAATCTTCCGTTAGGTATGAATGTTGAAGCACCACACGAACCTTTACCTAAGTTATCTCCAAAGTTTCCATGTCCTGGGACATAAGCTTGGAAGTACAACATGTAGTCAGGCTCTAAACGTGGACAGAATGAAAAATCCCTATCCCACATGTCTAAATCATCATTTGTAGACATTGAAATAGTTGCAACCATGCTTGAACGCTCACCTGAGGTTCCGAAAGCTGCAGATATTAAGTTTGAACCAGCATCGCCCATGTCAGACTGACCTTCCATAACATTTAATTCAAAGCCTTCGAATTGTCTTAATTTAATATTTAGTACACCCGAAACAGCGTCTGATCCATAAACAGCTGATGCGCCATCTTTAAGAACTTCCACTGAATCAATTAAGGATAGAGGGAAAATCTGTAAGTCAACAGCACTTCCTGTTCCAGTACCAGATGGAGCAACACGTCTACCATTAATTAGAGTAAGTAATCTCTCAGATCCTGCTCCTCTAAGGTTAAACTCAGTTGTACCACTGTTTCCATTATTAATTGATCTTTGGTTAGAAGCTAAGTTAGCTGAAGGTAGTTCAAGCAAGAAGTCACCGATGTTATTCTTACCTTGGTCTATTACCTGCTGAGCCGTGAAAACTTCAATAGGACCCGTAGAGTCATAGTTTGACGCTCTTTTAATCCTCGAACCAGTTACAACCACCTCTTCTACTTCAGCCGACTCTTCGTCGTCATCAGCAGAAAAAGCAGGGTTTGATCCAAATGACAAAAGTGCAACAACGGCAAATGCCATTGTAGATTTAGAAAAATTTATCATATTTTTTTCCCCAAAATAGAGTTAATGAGGCCCACTACGGGCCAATGTTGTTGCTAGATTAGTCAATATTTCACTATATTGCAACAAATTAAATGCTTTTTTAACCTTATATTTAAAGGTAAAAATTGATTTTATATATGAGTTTCTCAATAAAAAGCTTAAAATGTATTTATGAAACTTTTAGAAGGTAAAAATATACTAATTGTAGGTGTTGCAAACAAACATTCTATTGCAGCAGGGATTGCTGAATCTATGGCTGAAAATGGTGCAAATATTGCTCTCACCTATCAAAATGAAAGATTACAAGGAAATGTTGAAAAATTAGGTTCTAATTGGGGTGTAGACACTTTTTTGCCCTGTGATGTAGCCGAAGACAATCAAATTGAAGAAACCTTTAAAGAGCTTTCAAAAAAATGGGATGGGTTAGACGCTGTTATACACGCGGTTGGTTTTGCTCCAAGAGAGGAATTGGATGGAGACTTCCTGGATGTTACTTCTAGAGAAGGATTTAAAATTGCTCACGATATAAGCAGTTATAGCTTTATAGGTCTGGCTAAAGGCGCTAAAGAGATGATGTCAGGCAGAAACGGTTCTTTGCTCACCTTATCCTATTTAGGATCTAAAAAAACTTTACCTAACTACAACGTAATGGGTCTAGCTAAGGCAAGCCTTGAAGCGAGCGTAAGATACCTTGCAGTTTCAGCCGGAAAAGATGGCCATAGAGTAAATGCTATATCTGCAGGCCCTGTAAAGACCCTTGCTGCTTCAGGAGTAAAAAACTTTAGAAAGATGCTTTCTTACAATGCAAGTCGTGCTCCTCTAGGAAGAAATATAACAACCAAAGAAGTAGGTGATGCCGCTACATTCTTAACTTCTGATATGGCTAGTGGCATTAGTGGAGAGGTGCTCTACGTAGACGCTGGTTTTAATATCACCGCAATGGGTTCGATAGAAGAAGCAGAAGATTAGTTAGGTCTTGTTACTTCCGAATTTTCTTGAAAAGCAAATGAAAGCTCGCTGTATTCAGATAACGTTCTTTGGTCAGTAAGATAATCAGAAAAGCCTTTCTTGGTTTCTGCATCCATTTGAGTTACTTTGCTTTCTACAGAATCAAGCCTATAAATTAAGTAATCTCCATTTTTAGAAACAGAAGAGCCGTGAACATTGCCAGCCTTAGACCTTGGAAGATTAAAGATACTTGCAATAGCTTGAGAGGTTAAGAGAGATGAATCTCTTTTTAAACCTTTATAAGTTTCAAGTTTAAAATCAGAATTAGATGCTACAGAATTTAAATCCTGTCCTTCATTTAGATTAGCCAAAGTTTTATTGACAAATTCATTAGCCAATCTTTCAGTGGCTAAAGATTTATAATCTTGAGAAACCTCTTCTTTAATAGAGTTAAAATCAATTATCTTTTCATCATGAAATTCTGATCTTTCAAATAATATCGCTGTCTTATCTGAAGTTTCTATTAACTCTATTAAATTATTATCAAGATTTGTATCAAAAATTATTTCTAATATTGGGGCCGCATTCAAATCTTCAGTAACTTCATTTATAGAGAAAAGTCCTGAGTCAGTACTTTGAAGATTAAGCTCTTCTGCAATGACACTAATAGACCCCATAGTAAAAACTAAATCAGAAGACTTATCCAGTAAATCACTATAGTCGGCTAGGGCAGATTCAGTTATTAAACTCTCTTTAATTTGAGCTTGCATTTCTTCTATGGATTTAGGCGTAGGTATCTCTCGTTTCGTTAATTTAATTAAATGAACACTGCTATTAAGCTCAATAGGCCCATAAAATTCACCTTCATTCATGTCAGAGAGAACTTCTTCAAATTCTGGGGGCAAGAGCGTTCCGTCAGTAACACCTAGATTTCCACCAGATTCCTTGGTTCCTTCATCTTCAGATATTTCTGCTACTAAAGCACTGAAATCCTCCCCTGCTGACAGCCTGGCTTTGGTATTTTCTAATACTTTAATTGCTTCTTGCTTAGTTTTATCAGAATCAATATTAAGCATTATATGAGAAACAGATTTTCTTACAGTAGTATCAAACTCATCAGCATATCTCTGGTATTCTTCCTCTATATCAGAATCTTCAATATCTATAGAAGATTTCAAATCTTCTGCAGATAAAGATAAGTAGTTAACTCTAGTCTTCTTTTCAGTGACATATTCAGTTATGTTTTCGTTGTAAAAATCTAGCAGTGTAGTCTCTGAAGTTTCAACCTCTTCTGAGAAATTAGTCGCTGGTATCCTTATAAAAGAAATGTCTCTTTCTTGTTCTGCTAAAGTAAGTGATTCCTGAACCTCTTCTTCAGATAAAAAAGAAGACTTTATAAGAGATTGTTTCCAAAATTCTAAGACAAGGTCTTGTTTAATTCTATTTAAATAGTCTTGAGGTATAAAGCCGTTGCTTCTTGCATAAGCTTCAAAGGTTTGTTCACTGAATCGTCCATTCTCTTGGAACTGCTCGTCTTTAGCTAGTTCTCTAAAAACAAAACTATCCGTTAAATTTAAATCATTACTCTCTATAAAATCCAATATGCCAAACTTACGTATCAGTGACTCAATAGATATTTCCATTAAGACTTCGTCTTCAATTTTTTGATCAGGAAATCTTTGGTTAAGAAGAAATTGTTGTGAGGCAGCCTCAAAACTCAAATCTGTACTGGTAATCTGCTTAGATCCTATTTTGGCAATAATATTTGCATTGCCTTGTGAAAAGAAACCAGCCCAACCAATTGAGCCTACAAAAGTAATAATAATTGCAATAACGATTATTTTCGTTAAGTTACCAGTTAAACCTTCTCTAATGTTCTGCATTCCTGCCATAATAAAACCTAAAAAAAAGCGCGCCTATTGGCGCGCTTAGAATTTTCTATAAAGCTTATAAACTCTCTTTAAGAGCCTTACCCGCTTTAAATCCTACTGATTTAGAAGCTTGTATTTGGATAGAAGCTCCCGTTTGAGGGTTTCTTCCCATTCTTGCAGCACGATGTCTCACGTTGAAAGTTCCGAAGCCTACAAGAGAAACACTATCTCCTCCTGCTAAGGCACTACCTATAGCACTTAGAGTAGCTTCTACTGCTCTTCCTGCTTCTGCTTTTGATGAATCGGTTGCTGCTGCTACAGCGTCAGTTAATTGGGCTTTATTCACATTAATCTCCTAGAGTCTGTTAAGCCAACCTATCTTTTACAGGTTGGTCATTAAGATTAAAACCCTATGCATAGGGGTTGTCAAGAGAATTTAAAACTATTTAATGAGCTTTTATTTGACCTTTTTTTGACTTAGATTTTTTAGTGGGAAGTTTTTGACTCTCTTCATCCTTTTCCCATGGAATAGGTTGTCTTGTCAGCACTAGATCAAGTACTTCATCAATCCACCTTACAGGTTTTATTTCCAATTCAGATTTAATATTGTCTGGAATTTCTTTTAAATCCCTAACATTGCCTTCAGGAATAAGGACTACTTTTATACCTCCTCTTCTTGCAGCTAAAAGCTTTTCTTTTAATCCGCCTATCTTGAGAACTTCACCTCTTAAAGTGATTTCTCCTGTCATAGCCACATCAGACCTAACTGGAATTTTAGATAGGACTGAAGTTACTGCAGTGCACATCGCAGCTCCTGCACTAGGTCCGTCTTTAGGGGTTGCTCCTTCTGGTACATGAATATGTATATCTTGATCTTCATAGAATTTAGGATCTATACCTAAAGTTTCCGATCTAGATCTCACAACTGATAAAGCTGCCTGAATAGATTCTTGCATCACATCTCCCAAAGAGCCTGTCTTTATAATTTTGCCTTTTCCAGCAAAACTTGAAGCCTCAATTGTTAAAAGCTCTCCCCCTACTTGGGTCCATGCTAAACCTGTAACTTGACCGATTCTGTCTTTCTCTTCTGCTTCTCCAAATTCAAATTTCCTCACACCACAATAATCTTCAAGGTTATTCGGCTTAATTGAGATATTCTTGGGCTTCTTTGAATCGGCATTCTTTTTAACTACTTTTCTGCAAATTTTTGCTATCTCTCTTTCTAGGGATCTGACTCCAGCTTCTCTTGTAAAGTATCTAATTAGATCTTTTATAGAGTTCTTAGTAATATCCAATTCTTTTTCTTTTATTCCATTATTTTTTTTCTGCTTGTCAATTAGATATTTGCTTGCGATATTTACCTTTTCATCTTCCGTATAGCCTGGAAGTCTAATTATCTCCATCCTATCTAATAATGCTGGCGGTATATTCATACTATTCGCAGTACAGACAAACATGATGTCTGATAAATCGTAATCTACTTCTAAGTAATGATCATTAAAAGTATGGTTTTGTTCCGGATCTAGCACTTCTAATAAAGCTGAAGCAGGATCCCCTCTAAAATCCATGCCCATCTTGTCAATTTCATCCAATAGAAATAGAGGATTTTTTACTTCTGATTTAGATAATTTTTGAATTATTCTTCCAGGCATTGAACCAATGTAAGTTCTTCTGTGTCCTCTTATCTCTGCTTCATCCCTTACACCGCCTAAAGACATTCTTACGAATTTTCTATTTGTTGCTCTCGCTATTGATTCGCCAAGAGAAGTCTTTCCTACTCCTGGAGGACCCACTAGACAAAGAACTGGCCCTTTTAATTTTTTAACTCTTTTTTGGACGGCTAAATATTCTAAGATTCTTTCTTTAACTTCTTCTAATCCATAATGATCTTCTTCCAAGACATCGCTTGCTTTAGTTAAATCTGTACGAATCTTGCTTTTCTTTTTCCAAGGTATATTGAGCATCCAATCAATGTATCCCCTTACAACAGATGCTTCAGCTGACATAGGTGACATCATTTTGTATTTCTGTAGTTCACTAAGAGTCTTCTCTTGAGCCTCTTTAGTCATGCCAGATTCCATGATTTTAGATTCAAGAGCGTCAGCTTCTTCAGCTTCATCCATCTCACCAAGCTCCTTCTTTAAAGCCTTCATCTGTTCATTTAAATAATACTCTTTTTGACTTTTCTCCATCTGATTCTTAACCCTACCTCGGATCTTCTTTTCTACTTTGGATAAATCCAGCTGAGAATCCAGATGTTCTAGTATCTTATTCGCTCTATCAGATAATGATCGCGTCTCTAGAATTTCTTGTTTCTGACCAATGTCTATAGACAAGTGTCCAACCAAGGTGTCTGTGAGCCTAGAAACAGAATCTATGGCATTTACAGTGTTTAAAACTTCTGGAGTAGCTTTCTTTGTTAACTTGACGTATTCCTGAAATTGTTTCTTTAAGGTTAAAAGATAGTGTTTTATTTCTTCGCTTTCGGGCTCTGCATCAAAACTCTTAACTTTCACGGTGTCAAAGCCTTCTTCAGATTTTAAAGATTCTATAGAGGCCCTCTTATTTCCTTCAACTAAAACTTTCAAGGTTCCATCAGGTAACTTTATAAGCTGAAGAATTGTAGACAGAGTGCCTATAGAATATAAGTCTTCTAGTTTTGGGTCATCCTCTTGAGCGCTTTTCTGGGCCACAAGCATTATTTGTTTTTCTCCTGCCATTGCGGCCTGAAGAGCAGTAATGGATTTATCTCTTCCTACAAATAAAGGAGTAACTACTGAGGGGAAAATGACCACATCCCTTAATGGAAGTAAGGGTATTTCTTTGTCTTTAATATCATTCATAATTAACTTTGTATAAGGTTAATATGGGGTTATTAAACAAAAAAACAAGGCTTAGCCTGTTTTGCTTTTTGAAGCTTTTTCATAAACCAGTAAAGGTTCTGATTCTCCTGTCACCACTGAATTATCTATTACGACTTTTTTTAGAGAATCTTCAGACGGTACTTTATACATAGTCTCCATCAAGATATTTTCTATAATTGATCTTAAGCCTCTCGCGCCTGTTTTTCTTTCTATGGCCTTTTTGGCTATTTCCAATAAAGCTTCTTCTCTAATATCTAACTCAACATCTTCCATCTCAAAAAGTTTGTTGAATTGCTTTGTTAAAGCATTTTTTGGTTCAGTTAAGATTTTAATTAAAGCATCTTCGTCAAGCTCATTAAGTGTTGTGGTAACTGGAAGTCTTCCTACAAATTCAGGTATTAATCCAAATTTTATAAGGTCTTCTGGTCTTACTTGACTAAATAGCTTATCGACATTTTTTTCTAACTTGATTGAGGCAACGTTGGCTCCAAAGCCAATACCAGTTTCTTCACACCTATGTTGAATTATAGATTCTAAGCCAGAAAAGGCTCCTCCACATATAAAGAGAATATTAGAAGTGTCTACTTGTAAGAATTCTTGTTGGGGGTGCTTCCTGCCTCCTTGCGGGGGAACGGAGGCAACCGTACCTTCTATAAGTTTTAGAAGCGCTTGTTGAACACCTTCTCCAGAAACGTCTCTAGTTATAGAAGGGTTGTCAGACTTTCTAGCAATCTTATCTATTTCATCAATGTAGACTATACCTAGTTGAGCCTTTTCAACATCGTAATCGCAGTTCTGAAGAAGCTTTTGAATAATATTTTCTACATCCTCTCCTACGTAACCAGCTTCCGTTAAAGTTGTAGCATCTGCAATAGTAAAAGGCACATCTAAAATTCTAGCTAGAGTTTGAGCTAAGAGCGTCTTACCACATCCGGTTGGGCCCAAAAGAAGAATATTACTTTTAGTAAGTTCTACTTCATCATCGGAATTAAGTTTTTTATCTCCTTTAAGTCTTTTGTAATGATTATATACAGCTACCGATAGATTTTTCTTTGCATCTTCTTGACCTATAACGTATTCATCTAAAGAAGCCTTGATCTCAATCGGTACGGGAAAGCCCTCTTCTTCTGATTCTGTGGCTTCACTTATTTCCTCTTTGATGATGTCATTGCAAAGATCAATGCACTCATTGCATATATAAACTGAAGGACCGGCAATTAATTTTCTGACTTCATTTTGGTTCTTTCCACAAAAAGTACAGTAAAGTAGCTTATCTTCTTCCTTGTTATTATCTTTATCAGCCATAAGAGCTCCTAATTATTCCTTTGATCTACTGTCAACAACATTATCTATTAAGCCATACTTAACAGCTTCATCGGGTGACATAAAATTATCTCTATCGCTATCCTTGGCCACTTTATCAACTTTCTGACCCGAATGCTTTGCCAAGATTTCATTTAACTTAGCTTTAATAGAGAGAATTTCTTTCGTGTGAATTTCTATATCGCTGGCTTGACCCTGGAACCCACCAAGGACTTGATGAATCATGACCCTTGAATTAGGTAAAGCCTGCCTTTTACCTTTTGCTCCACCCGTTAATAATACTGCTCCCATACTGGCCGCTTGACCTATGCATAAGGTACTGACATCAGGCTTTATAAATTGCATAGTGTCGTAGATCGACATACCTGAAGTTACTGAACCGCCTGGAGAATTAATATAAAGGTGTATATCTTTATCAGGATTTTCTGCTTCCAAGAAAAGCATTTGTGCAACCACAAGATTAGCACCGTAATCTTCTATGGGTCCCGTTAGAAAGATAACTCTTTCTTTAAGCAATCTTGAGTAGATATCGTAAGCTCTCTCACCTCTAGGTGTTTGCTCTACAACCATCGGGACTAGTTGATTCGTGTTTTGTGCGTTTTGTTTTTCTGACATATTTTTATTCTACTTTACATTAAGTTATGGGGTTTATATAGACAGATTTCAACCCTGGTAGTTTCCTGATATACATTCTTCATATGTTAATTCTTCTTCATTAGACTTAGCAGAAGAAGTAAGCAAATCAACAACCTGCTCTTCTAAAGAGATAGATTCTATATTTTTAAGCTGTTCTTCATCAGAGTAAAAATAGTTAATAACCTGTTGCGGTTCTTTATAATTTTTTGCTCTTTCTTCAATTATTTCTTTTACCTTTTCCGCATTGGGTTTAAGTTCACTGTCTTCAATAATCTTATTTAAGAGCATTCCAATTTTTACCCTCTTTAGAGCTTCTTCTTCAAAAGTCTCGTTGGGAAAGAGGTCCTCTTTCATATCTTTAGGGTCCATCCCCATTCTTCTAGCTGTGTCTAATTTCATATTAGAAATCTCTGAATCTACCATAGCCTTAGGTACATCAAATTCGTTCTCCTCAACTAAAGAGTCATAAAGGTTTTGTCTAACTTTCCCTTTTAAAATATTGTCTAAGTCTTCTTCAAGTTTACCAAGAACCTGTTTCTTATATTCTTCAGTATCTTTTGCTTCTATGCCAGTTCCTTTAAAAAATTCTTCATCTAATTCAGGCAAGATTGCTTTCGATATTTCTATAACCTTTATTTCAAATTTAACTGGTTTTGAAGCTAATTCTTGTTTTCCATAATCATCAGGAAACTTAAGTTCTAAAGTCTTTTCTTCGTCTTTACTTAAACCTACTAGGCCGTCCTCAAAACCTTCTATCATAGATTTAGATCCTAACTCTATAGGGAAGTCATTTGCAGAACCTCCTTCAAACTCCTCGCCATCAATCTTGCCTACAAAGTTTATTTTTACTTGATCTCCCTCTTTAGAAGGCTCTTCAGAAGACTCCCACTTACTCATTCTTTTCTGTAGATTTAGAATGGTTTTATCCAGATCTTCATCAGTGATAGAGCAATTTGGTTTCTTGTAAGACAAACGGCTTAAACTTCCTACTGAGATTTCTGGATATACCTCAAAAGTAGCTTTAAATTTAACGTCTTTACCTTCTTCTATTTTTTCAGGTATTAGATTTGGCCTGCTAACGATCTTTAAATCCTTTTCTTCAGCTTGTTTATGGAAGGATTTAGTGGCTAAATCGAATATAACATCTTGCCTGATTTCTGGGCCATATATATTTGTTACCACATCCAAAGGTGCTTTACCTTTTCTAAAACCTTTAAGTTTTGAATCCTTTTGGGCAATCTTAAGTTTATCTGCAACCAGTTTCTCAACTTCTTTGTTTGGTACAACAATGTCTAAACTTTGGTTAATTTCAGCTTTTCTATTAAATGAAAATTTCATATTTTATCCTCTGGGGTGGGCGATGGGGCTCGAACCCACGACCACTGGAATCACAATCCAGGGCTCTACCAACTGAGCTACGCCCACCAAAAATTTGTAGTTTAGCATTTAAAAAAATAAGGAGCGTAATATTTTATAAAATTTTAAAGCTAGAAATTGAATCGTCTAGATTTGTATCTTTAACTAAGACTTCGTCGATGAATGCCGTATTGGGTCCATCCCAGCACAATGAAACAAAGTCATTAATTTTATCTTCTTCTCCTTGAACAAATATTTCAATTGAACCGTCAGAAGCTTTTCGAGCCCAGCCAGTTAAGTTCAGCTTCGAGCCTTGTTCTTTAGCCCAGGTCCTATACCCTGAACCCTGGACTTCGCCGTAAATTGATATGTATGATCCGATCATCTAGAAAATAAAAAACTGCCTATATCTTATCTCCCGAACATCTAATCTTCAAGTCGTAGGCATTAACTAAAATTTAGGGCTGTAATCACTGTCATCAGGACTGTCTTTTGTGTATAACATCCAAGAATTGAAAGTATCTGGTTCTTCAAGACAAGATCCTAACTTATCAAATTCTTCAAATACTTCCTGAAAATTATCAGCGAAGTTTTGATTTTGTAACTCCATCGCATCTTTTGAGTTAGCCCATTCTCCCCATACAAGATTTGCCTGTACGTCCGAATGAGAGGCGTCTCCGGATCTTCTATCAAAATATACGCCGTAATGATATCCCGTTCCTTGTAAATTTGAAGATTTGATCTTGGCAGAGTGCATAGGAAGGAACTTTTCTAGTTCACTTCTGCCAGCTCCATTTTTATAACTGCATGTCCAGTACTGGCTATAGAAATATCCAGAATGATTTAGTTCACCGAAATGGGAAGCTGAAACTGGAATTATTATGTCCCAAGCATTCCTACCGGCCCCATCACATGACATTACATTTTGATATTCATTAGACCACGCCATTACTGCTTCATTCTCAGTCCAGGAATTCCAAGCTGAATCAGCTGCATCTTTTGATTCCCATTCAAGTTCCCACCACATACTGGGGCCAAAGGCATTTTCTTCTTTAATGGGATCATATAAGTAAGAACCTCTTAATTCACTGGATATAGGCAACATTCTCCAAGACTCAATCATCTTTGAAAGGCTGGATTTACTGTATTCATTGCCTTTGGTGCAAGAAACAAATTCAACATAGAAAGGTCCTTTTTCATGCTCCTGCGAAACTTCAGATACTTTTTCATCTGAACAAGACAACAGTGATCCAAGAATAAGAAGTGTTAAAGAGGCTTGGTAAATTTTTTTCATGTGATAATCCTATTTGATTTAAGACTATCATAAATCAAGAAAAAAGTATTTTCATTGGAGAAATAAGTGGCCTCCTCGGCAGGACTCGAACCTGCGACCCACTGCTTAGAAGGCAGTTGCTCTAATCCAACTGAGCTACGAGGAGAAGCAAAGAATTATATATGAAGCCGGACCTGTAATTAAAACTATTTTATTCAATAAAAGTAGAATTTATCTATTTGCCTGATAAGGTTTACTATCAATTTGTGTTTCAGCTCCAACTATCTGGTCTGCTAGTAAATCTGCTGATCCCATGGCTAGTGTCCAGCCAAGATGGCCATGTCCAGTATTGAGATATAGACCCTTAATCTTAGATTCTCCTATGAAAGGCAACCCGTCTGCACTCATGGGTCTAAAGCCAAACCAAATCTCAGCTTCTTCGTCGTCTTTCACTGTAGAATATAAACTTGGATAAACTTCATTAAGTTTCGAATTTAAGTAATTGAACCTTTTGGGATGTACATCTTCATTAAATCCTACAAACTCAGCTGTTCCGGCAATCCTTATCCTGTTCTTGTATGGGGTTATAGCAATATGAATACTTTCATCAATAACAGGTATTTTAGGAGTATTTCTTATTCCTGCTGTGTTGTAAGTCAATGAGTATCCTTTAACAGGCTTTACAGGTATTTTTATTTTCAATTCCTTAAGTAAAGTTGGAGACCAGCTTCCTGCACAGACTATAATTCTTTTTGCTTGAAGAACTGCCCTGTCAGTTACCACGCTATTAACTCTGCGTTTATTAAGCAGAATCTTTTTGATGTTGGTATTCACCAATATTCTCCCACCTTTTTTTCTGACAATTTCTTCAAGAGCTTTGCAGAACTTATAAGAATCACCTGCTTCATCATCTTTGTAATGAATGCCTCCAACTAGTCCCTTTCTAACTTTACTTAAGGCAGGCTCTAGTTCTATTAATTCTTTTTGATTTAAAACATTTATGGCATTTGAATCTCCATAGATACGATCTGATAAGGCTATAGATTTTTGGAGTCTTTCTCGATCTCTGAAAAGCTTTAAGGTTCCGTTAGTAGATTCGTCATAAGAAAATTCTTCTTTGAGCCTAAACTTTTCAGTTAATTCTTTACTGTGTTTTGCTAAATAGAAAATTCCCTTTGAGATTTTTTCAAACCTTGAAGGAGTAGAGTTAAGAATAAATCTAAGGCCCCAAAAAAAGTAAGAAGGAATTGCTCCAAAACTTACTGACATAGGTGAATCTTTTCTACCAATTCCTGAAAGAATGTAAGCAATATCTGAAGGTGAATTCCATGGGGTCGACTGAGAAGGGGTAAGCATTCCGGCATTAGCAAAACTAGCAGCCGAAGCTACCTCGGGATTTTTGTCAAGCACTAAAACCTTTTCTCCTCTATCAAGAAGAGCATTGGCAGTAGCTAAACCTAACAAACCGCCGCCAATAATTATGATCTGATCTTTTTCCATCTTAACTGGTCGGGGCAGCAGGATTTGAACCTGCGACCACCTGCTCCCAAAGCAGGTGCGCTACCAGGCTGCGCTATGCCCCGTGAAAGCGAGATTATACAGAGAGTTGAAGAAATAAAAATCCAAAAAAAAGGCCCCTCAGTTGAAGGGCCTTTTTATTGGTATCAATTAGAATTGATATTTAAACCCTGCGGTCGTAACTCTACCTAGAGGAGAGTGAGTAAACGCATCATAACCTTGCTCATGAGGAGCTTTAGGTGGATCTTCATCCGCCGCATTTACAATACCAAGAGTTAGCTCAAGTCCATCATTCACTGCATAAGAGTAGTGAAGATCAACAGTTACATGACTATCAATTGATTTAGCATCATATCCCATAGGGCTAGCAGCAAACGCTCCTGCGTTTGTGAAGCTTTCCGAAACATCATAGTCACCAACGTATCTTACGAAAGCTCTCATGTAATGAGGACCATTGAAAAGGCTTGCCATTAAGTTCATCTTTAATTCAGGCATAGACCTTAATCTAATAGGACTTCCAGAGGATCTCGTGTTGTATTTACCTGCAGCGTCATAAGTAGTACAGCCTGCTGATAAACAACCGCCTACATCATAACCCATTAGGTATACGCCATTAATTCCAACTTGAGCTTGACCCATTGACGTTTCAAAGTCATAAAGCATTTGAAAATCAATACCATCAGTCTCAATACCTTCAC
>CAJWKH010000017.1 GCA_913042085.1 uncultured Gammaproteobacteria bacterium
CGCAATAACAGTTTCAACAAAAGTTTTCATCATTTCTTTCCATTCCTTGGAATGCGTTGCGTATTTATCTGCCTGACCAGTCTCATTAAGCCAACTTTGAAACGGCCAATCATTCCAAATATTTACTCCGTTTTGCACCAAATATCTTATGTTTGTATCTCCCCTTATAAACCAAAGTAGTTCATGAATAATTGAGTCTAAATTGACTTTCTTTGTTGTCACTAAAGGGAAACCATCTTGTAAGTTAAATCTCATTTGATGGCCAAAAATGCTGATAGTACCAGTTCCAGTTCTATCTTCTTTTTTTATTCCTGTTTCTTTTATTAGCTTAAGTAAATCAAGATATTGTTTCATTTTTTGGACTTTTATTAAGATGTGAATAATAAATTAGAAAAATGCCTATGACTATCATTGGTATGCAAAGAATTTGACCTCTTGTGAGTAAGTCAAATGCGACAAAACCAATGTGGGCGTCTGGGGTTCTAAAAAATTCAGTTATAAATCTAACTACCCCATAGCCTATTAAAAAATAGCCTGATATGTTCATGGTAGGCTTTGGTTTTCTGGATATCCAAATCAAAAAAACAAATAAGATTATGCCTTCTGCAAAGGCTTGATATAGTTGAGAAGGATGTCGTAATAGCCCTAATGGGTCTGATGGGAATATTACACCCCAGGACGAATCAGTAGGCCTACCCAAGAGTTCTGAGTTTAAGAAATTCCCAACTCTTACTAGTCCTAGGCCAGGCGGTATACACGGCGCTATGAAATCCATTAACCAGAAAAACCTTACATTCCATCTTTTAGATAAAACATAACAAGAAAGCAGTACGCCCATGAGGCCGCCGTGAAAAGACAGACCGCCTTGCCATACATAAAAAATAGAAAAAGGGTCAGACAGTAGTTGATCTGTGCCATAGAAAAGCATATATCCAAGCCTCCCGCCTATGATTGCACCCATCATTCCATAAAACATAAGGTCACTAATTTTTTCTGAGCTTAGGTTCTTAGATCTTTTGGTAAGCAAATAGTAGATTGCAAAAAAAGCAGCTATCCAAGTTAAAGAATACCATCTTATGGCAAGTGGTCCGATCTGAAATGCTATTGGGTCTATTTCGGGTAAGATCATGAAGGTTTTCTTATCATATCTACCATGTCATAAACTTCTCTCGGCGGCTCTTTAGTCAAAGATGAAATTGTTACAGCAAGAACAAAATTAATTAGCATCCCGATGCTTCCTATACCTTCTGGAGATATTGACATTAGCCAATACTCCTCAACATTGAGACTAGGGTTAATAAATTTAAAATAGATAATATATGTAGCTGTAAAAATTAAACCGCCCAGCATACCTGCTATAGCTCCTTCTTTATTTAGCCTTTTATAAAAGATTCCTAAAAATAATGCAGGAAAGAAAGTGGCGGCTGCTAATCCAAAAGCAAAGGCTACTACCTGGGCCACGAAGGCCGGAGGATATATTCCAAAGATCCCAGCTATAGCTATAGCTATAGCTGCTGAAATTCTGGCATATCTTAGCTCTTGTCTTTCAGTAATGTGAGGCATGTAGGTCTTTTTTAACAGGTCGTGGGAAATAGAAGAAGAGATAACTAATAAAAGACCAGCAGCAGTAGAAAGGGCCGCAGCAAGGCCTCCTGCTGCTACTAAAGCAATAACCCATCCAGGTAATTTGGCTATTTCGGGGTTAGCTAAAACAATAATATCTCTATCTATGTAAACTTCATTTGAATTGCCTTGGTTAGGCTTATTTTCTAGTAATCTTTCACCATGTTTACCTCTATCTTCTGAATATTTAGGTGTTGTTCCTTCTAAAGCATTTCCTGATGAATATCTTATTGCTCCATCATCATTCTTATCTTGCCAGGCAATTAATCCAATTTCTTCCCAGTTCTTAAACCACTGCGGAGCAGTTGAGTAGCTCTGGTCCTGTATAGAGTCTATTAGATTCATTCTTGCAAAAGCAGACACAGCTGGAGCGGTTGTGTATAAGAGAGCAATAAAGATAAGGGCATACCCTGCAGATTTTCTGGCATCCCCTACGCTAGGGACTGTAAAGAATCTTACAATTACATGCGGCAGGCCCGCTGTTCCAAACATTAAAGCGGCTGTTATGCAAAATATATCTATATTGCTTTTGACATTTTTAGTATATTCAGTGAAACCTAATTCAAGCGTTACCTGGTCTAATTTATCTAATAGAAATGTAGAGCTATCGACTAAGGTGCTTCCAAATCCTATTTGTGGAATAGCATTTCCAGTCATAAGGATTGATATAAATATTGCCGGAACGAGGTAAGCAAAGATAAGGACACAATATTGAGCTACTTGTGTGTAGGTAATTCCTTTCATTCCACCCAAAACAGCGTAGAAAAAAACTATCGCCATTCCGACAATAACTCCAGTTTCAATATCAACTTCTAAGAATCTAGAGAAAACTATTCCTACCCCTCGCATTTGCCCTGCGATATAAGTGAAAGAAATAAAAATTAGACAAAGCACTGCCACCTTTCTAGCAAAAGACGAGTAATATCTTTCTCCTATAAAGTCGGGAACGGTAAACTTACCGAACTTCCTTAAATAAGGTGCTAGAAGTAAGGCCAATAATACATATCCTCCAGTCCATCCCATAAGGTATACAGACCCATCTTTCCCTAAAAAAGCTATTAAACCTGCCATTGATAAAAATGAGGCAGCTGACATCCAGTCGGCTGCAGTAGCCATCCCGTTGGCCACCGGATGAACGTCTTTTCCCGCTACATAAAAATCATTAGTTGATTGAGCCTTAGACCAGATTGCTATACCAATATATAGAGCAAAAGAAAGACCTACGAAAAGATACGTTAATAGCTGAACACTCATTGGTCTAAATCTTCTTCTTTAGCTATTTTTTTATCCAATTTCTGCATTAAATATACGTAAACAAATATTAGAATTACAAAAATATAGATACTTCCTTGTTGAGCAAACCAGAAACCTAGCTTAAAACCTCCTATCTTTATCTGATCAAGTAAATCAGAAAACAAAATTCCGAATCCAAAGGAAGCTAAAAACCAAATGACTAAAAGTACCGATACAATTTTTAAATTAGAATTCCAATATTCTTTATTTCTTTTATCCATTTATCTCATTAATAGATTTAAAGCCATTATCATAACCAAAAATGCAAAAGCTATTCTTAGTTTTTTTTGCTTCATCCTGTGTGCGATATTAACTCCAAATTTTGCTGTAAGAGAGCTCATTACCCCAACAATAACAGTAGCAGGAAGGTAAACATAGCCAATTGAATAATCAGGCAAATTACTCTCATTCAAACCTACTATCATATAAGAGATAGAACCAGAAATAGCAATGGGAATACCACAAGCTGCAGAGGTTCCTATAGCATTCATCATTTTCAGTCCTCGGTGATAAAAATAAGGGACTGAAAATATTCCTCCACCAATGCCAAAGACTCCTGAAAGCCAACCAATTCCGCCACCTGCAATAAATGGACCCAACAAATTTGTTTGAGGATTTTGCGGTGGAGGAGGGAATTCAAAGATAAGTTGAACTGAAGCTACCACCAGAAATAATGCCACTAATCCTTGTAAAGTGTTGCTTTCTATTAATCCTGCAGTAATTCCACCAAAGGCCGATCCTATAACAATGCTAGGGGCAACGACTCTTATTAATTTCCAGTCAACGGCATCTTTTATATTGTGAGAAAACGTTGAAGAAATGGAGCTAAAAATGATAACTCCTAATGAACTGCCTAATACCATATGTGCTAAAATGCTATCTTCAAAGCCTAGGTATGAAAAAATAAAGAAGAAAGTTGGAATTATGATAATTCCGCCACCAATGCCAAATAACCCAGCTAAAACACCAGAGAATGTGCCGAGCAAAAAGTATAAAAAGATTTCCAAAAACTTATTTTATCATTAACCAAGTCATTCATTAGAAGTTTATGTGCTTAATTGCTTTATCTATACAGAAGGAATTGGACTGGAAAGGGAAAGAAGCATACTTCTTTACTCTGGTGGCTAATAGAGATGAATATCATGAAAGGCCAACCTCTCAACTTCATTGGTGGAAGGGCGATGAAATCTTAGCTGGTAGGGATGATCTTGCTGGAGGGACATGGTTAGGGTTTAGTAAGTACGGAAGGTTTGCGGCTTTAACTAACTATAAAGAAAATACTTCAAAGAAATTTAACCTCTCTAGGGGTTTATTAGTAACAGATTTTTTAGAATCCAATCAGTCCGCTAAATCATATTTAGAGGATTTAAATGGACAAGATTACGCAGGCTTTAATTTGATAGTTGGAGATAAGAATGGATTATTTTATTACTGCAACAGGTCAGAAGGTATATATGTTCTTCCTGAAGGCACCCATGCTTTAGGAAATTTAACTCTGAATAATGACACTGCCAAGATTGACTCTGTAAGAATGGATTTAGAAGAATTTTCTCTTTCTGAATTCAGAACCCAATTTGCCTTGGATATGATGAAAAAAGAATACGGAAAATTACATGAGAAGTCTAAAGAGGAATTGAAGCCAAAAGAAGGAATAGAGATACCTTATAGGTTTATTAGGTCTACTATTTATGGAACAAGATGCACGAGTGTTTGCAGGACACTCCCTAATGGCGATATAGAATTTTGCGAACAATCTTATTCGGAAGAAGGAGTTAAAGGGGGAAGGAGAGAATTTACTTTTAATATTAAGCTTTTCGATGCCTGACGAAATTATTGTAATAAGGTAAAAAACTAGTAAGAACCTTTCTGTAAGTGCTTTTCTTAAATTCTACCCCATCTTTAATTGGGTACCAGTAATTGGCCCAAGTCCAATCATCAAACTCAACAGGCGATGAGGCATTAAGATTAATCTTGCTGTCCTCGCAGAGAATCTCTGCTAAAAACCATTTTTGTGTTTGACCAATAAACTTACTATTTTTAAATCTAAAATATTTAGGAATTCTATTCTCTGGGACTTTATAATTAAACCAGTCCTCGCTCTCTTTGATGATCCTAAGATCTTCCTTTTTTAGACCAACCTCTTCTTGCGTCTCTCTATAAATTGCTTCTACAGTACTCTCTCCATTGTCTAGACCGCCTTGAGGGAATTGCCACCCATATCCATCTTTTCTTTTGCACCACAGAACCTTTCCCAGTTTATTTACAATAATAATGGCTACGTTAGGCCTGTAATTTTCTTTATTTTCCATTTTAATTAATTATAGATAGATTTCTTCTAAACTATAATAGACATTTATTTATTATGAAGTTATGAAATTGGTTTTATTTGATCTAGACGATACTCTTTTGGCAGGAGACACCGAAGGTGAGTGGGTAAAATTCATGATAGATAACGGAATAGTTAAGGATGAATCTTTCTTAGAAAAGATGGCTATTTTTACAGACAATTACAGAAACGGTAGGTTAGATATTTTTGAGTACTCTAACTTTTTATTAGGTCCTTTAAGTGGAATCAATGAGGTTAATTTTAAGGAAAAGGTGAAGAAATTCTCTAAAAAGGTTGTTGAAAACCTCTCCGATGTCACGACAAGCAGATTGCTCAATAAGCATTCTTCTGATGAATGCGTAATAACTTCAGGAACCTTATCTTTTTTAGTAAAAGAAATTTCTAATGAGCTAGGTGTTGAACATTGCTTTGGTACGGATGCAGAAATTATCAGTGGGTCTTATACAGGAAAAGTTTTTGGATATCCTAATTTTTCTGAAGAGAAGGTTAGGAGAATTAAAAACTGGATAGGAGATAGATCTTTTGAAGATATATATGCTTATTCGGACTCTATACATGACTTGGCTTTGTTGGAATTTTCTAATTTTCCAACAGCAGTAAATCCTGATATGCAATTAATGGAAATAGCCGAACAAAGAAATTGGAAGATAGATACATCTAGGCTAGCAGGTTAGTTTTAATCTTCAAAAATAAGAGACATATCTTTTAATAAATTTTTATTTTATCCACTAAAATTGTGGATAAGTTTGTTAACTGATTGCCGGATGTTAGGTAAAAGAAGGGGGGTTCAAAATTGGTCAAAATTTGAACAATTTCTTTTTTGTCTGTTAACGAATACTTGACGATGATAATATCGTCTCGGTTTTAAAAAACTATGTTTTGAAATGGAATATTTGTCACTATTTGAGGAGCTAAAGGCTAGAAAAATGAGCCTTGATCTAACTCGCGGTAAGCCGGCTAGCGATCAATTAGATCTTTCTTCTTCAATAGATTCAATAGAGATTGATATATACGATTTTGATGAAGTAGATATAAGAAATTATGGCCAAATAAAAGGCTTGTCTGAATGTAGAGATTTAGGCTCTACCGTTCTGGGTTGTGCCAAAGAATATATATGGGCCGGAGGAAATAGTAGTCTTACTTTGATGTCTCAATATCTTTCTTATTTATGCATTCAGGGAGCTGGGGATGGACCCTGGTCTTCTGAAGAAAGGGTTTCTATTCTCTGTCCAGTTCCTGGATACGATAGACACTTTGTTTTGAGTGAAAATTTAGGATTAAACATGATTCCTGTTCCGTTAGATGGTCATGGTCCTGATTTAGACGTAATTAGGTCTTACGTTGAATCGGATGATTCTATTAGAGGTATTTGGTGTGTTCCAAAACACTCTAATCCCACAGGAGAGACCTACAGTAAAGCCACAATTGAAGGATTGATAGATATATTTAGCAATACCAGAAAAAAAAGCAGGATTTTCTGGGACAACGCCTATTCTGTCCATGATTTTGATGATTTCGAGCCCTTAGAAGACATTTTTTCTATTGCTAAAGAGAAAGAAAATGAAGATTTAATTGTTGGTTTTGGCTCTACATCTAAAATAACCTACGCCGGAGCAGGCATTGGTTTTATAGCTTTATCACAATCTAACCAAGAATCGTTTTTGCCTTTTTATTCAGCTTTAATAATAGGTCCTGACAAAATAAATCAGATTAGGCACGTTAAATTTTTTCAAGAAAACGACCTTAAGAAACATATGAGCAAACATGCAGACTTAATTAGACCTAAGTTTGAATTAGTCCAGAAATGGCTTCATGGACAAGATTATGGTTCTTGGACTAAACCTACAGGTGGGTATTTTGTATTATTAAAGACGGATCCAGGTCTTGCAAAAAGAATAATATCCTTAGCTTCTGAATTAGGTCTTAAGTTAACCCCTGCCGGATCAACTCACCCTTATGGTGTGGATCCAGAAGATCAATATATTAGGATTGCTCCAACAGCATGCTCAATCGAAGAGTTAGATTCGGCAATGGAGATATTAGTTTGCTGCCTTGGTTTGGCTTATCAAGAAAACGAAAGGAATTAATTTTTACTATTTTCTAGTATTTCGTAAGAATCTCCATCAAATCCACCAAAAAATACTGGCACATCAGGATGTTCTACCGGGATATTGCTGTCATCAACTAATAAATTTTGCTGAGAAACATAGGCTGAATAAAATACTTGGTCATTTTCTGCGAATACATGGTAGAAGGGCTGGTCTTTCTTGGGTCTTATGGCAGCAGGAATAGACTTATACCATTCTTCAGTATTATTAAATTCAGGATCAACATCGTAAATAACTCCTCTAAAATCAAGGTATTTATGTTTAACCACCTGACCTAAGGAGTAAGCTGTTTCTACTGTCTTTTTCATATAATTAAGTCGTTTAGATTTTTAGATTGATTAAGAATATCATCAGAACTTATTTTAACTTTATTTTCAACTAACTTTCTACAAATTAAGAACTCTTTTGGGTTGTTGACGGCATCAACAGCTATAAGCTCTTCTCCTTTTAGGTAAAAAAGCATAAATTTAGACTCTGCCTGATCGCCCCTTATTAGAACTTCATCGTGATCTCCAGATAAACCAACAATTTGTAGTTTATGGTCGTACTGATCAGACCAAAACCAAGGCACTTGATTGTAAGGAGTTTTGTTTCCCATGATGGATGACGCGACAGTCTTGGATTGCTCCATCGCGTTATGAACAGATTCTAGTCTCAGCTTACGATTAAGTTTTTCATTTGGGTGGTTGGTGCAATCTCCGCAAGCAAACACTTTTGCATCTTCAGTTTGTCCATATTCGTCTACACAAATACCATTATCACAACTCAATCCAGACTCTTCAGCTAATTCGATATTAGGAATAACTCCTGCACCAATTACTAATATATCTGCTTCAATAGATGAGCTCCCAGAACAAATAACTTGCTCGACTGTTTTATTTCCATCGACTCTTTCTAAGCTCTCATTAAGAATAAAATCAACTCCATTCTTTGAATGAAGTTCTTGATAGTAGGCAGAAATAATAGGGTCCACTGTTCTATTCATTACCCTATCTGCCATCTCTATGACTGTGATTTTGGTATCAAATTCTGTAGCTACTGCAGCAACTTCTAATCCTATGTAACCAGCACCAACTATTACTAGGTTCTTGCTCTTTAGCAAGCCATCTTTCAGTGATTCAGCATCGTCTATTCCTCTTAAGTAATTAATTCCTTCAAGGTCTGATCCAGGAAATTTTAGCTTTCTTACCCTACTGCCTGTAGCTAATACCAGTTTGTCGTAACCAATAGACTTATCATTAGATAAATGAACAAGGCAGTTATCTCGTTCTATACTGTTAGCTGTAACGCCTAAATTGAGCTGTATAGAATTTTCTTGAAAGAATTCAATTTTTTTTAAATATAATCTATCACTTCCAGTTGATCCGCTTAGGAATCCTTTTGACAGAGGAGGGCGTTGATAAGGGAGGTGGTTTTCTTCTCCTACTAAAGTTATAGAGCCTGAATAGCCCTCTTTTCTTAAAGAGGCAATACACTGAATTGCTGCTTGTCCTCCACCTACTACTACTAATTCTTCCATAAACTAAAAAGTTCTCGATTAATTGATCAATTATGAATAAAGTCTACAACTAATTTATCAATTATGGAGAAATAAAATGATAGGAATAGTAGCTACTTTAAAAATAAAAGAAGGTTCAGGAAGTGAATTTGAAGCTGTAGCAAGCCAACTTGTTGAAAAGGTAAACGCTAATGAAGATGGTGTTGTTTACTATGATTTATTTAAACAAGACGAAACGACTTATGTTTTCTTAGAAAAATATAAAGATCAAGAAGCACAAGATGCGCACGGGAAAACTGATTACTTTAGAGAATTAGGAGCACAAATGGGACCGTTTATGGCAGGCGCTCCTGAGATCAAAGTTCTTCAGTCTGTATAGTTTTAGCCAAGGTGAGGTTTAGATAGATATTCTCTAGACCTCATTTCTAATAACCTGCTTAGAGTTCTCTTGTAGGGTTTAATTAATTTCTTACCCTTATACAAATCTTCTAATGCTACCTCTAAAGATAAAATCAAATTTACTTTTCGTTCATAGCATTCGTCTATAAGAGCAATGAACCTCCTAGCAGAATCTTCATTGTAAGTCATAAAGATAGGTATATCAGATACAAATATGGTATGAAATTCTGTGCATATCTCTATGTAGTCTTTCGCACTTCTAGGCCCCTCGCATAATTCTTTAAAGTCAAACCAAACAGAGCCTTTCGCTTTCTTTAGAGTCTTTATCTTTCTTCCTAGAATTTCCACTTCTCCATTTTCTTTGTAGTCGTTTCCTGTTAAATCTGAGAAGCTCTTAGAAATTTTTTCTTTATTTACGTCATCTTTTGAAATTATAAATATTTCTAATTGCTCTAGGGTTCTTAGTCTGTAATCTTGAAGCGAATCTAACTCATAAACTTCACAATTTTCTTTTAAGGATTCAATGGCTGGGAAAAACCTATCTCTATGCAGTCCATTCTCATATAAATCGTTTGGGTGAGTATTGGATGTGGCTATAAGGGTTACATCGTTCTCAAATAGTTTAGTAATAAACCTTCCTAATAACATGGCATCACCGATATCTTCTACGTAGAATTCATCAAAACACAGGATGTTGGTAGATTTAGATATTTCTTTGGCTGCAACTTGTAAGGGGTCTTCCTGACCCGATAATTTTTCTAAGTCTTCATGTAACCCTTTCATAAATCTATGGAAATGCAGTCTTTTTTTCTTTTTGATATCTAAGTTTTCAAAGAAAATATCCATTATTTGAGTTTTTCCCCTCCCAACATCACCTCTTATGTACAAGCCTTTAGTGCTTTTATTAGAAAACCAACTCTTAGAATTTGAAGTAATGCCTTTCGTGATTTCATCAAGTTTTTTTAATAGATCTAACTGTTGGTCATCAAAACTCAGATGGCCAGAATTGACCATCTCCATATACACTTCAGAAGGGCTCAATGGCTTTTATGCAAAATCAGGATTATGAGTAAAAGTATGTATGTCTTCATTTACAGGAGACCATGGGCTGGCAGAAGAGCTAAAGAAATTAGAATCTGCAGACACCCATGAAGAATCATCTAAGCTCCCTGCTTTGATAAACTTTATACTGGGGTTCTCTTCCACAAAAGAGATCAGCGGTGAACCGCAATTTTCGCAGAAGCCTCTGGATATATGAGAACCCGCACTGCCGGTTACACTGTAATTTTTTATGTCTCCTTGGATTTCAATTGATTCTGCAGGAATAAGCAAAATTGTAGCTTTACCACTTCCTGTACTTTTTTGGCAGTCTTTACAGTGGCAGTGATGGGCGCTTACTACATCTAATTGATTAAATTCGTAACTAACTGCTCCGCACAGACATCCGCCTTTTTGAGTTGTTTCACTCATAATTTTCTCCTTCTATTTACTTGGTTTTTTCATTATCAAGACCGGTGTTTTCTCAAGATAGTTCATGTAATCTGGGTCCGATCCCCATTTTTTAATAGCTCTATTTTCTAAAAGATTTACTCCGCTAATCTTAGTTAATAAAACGTAAACAAATATAGGAGATATAAGGGTACACAATTGCCAGCCACTTAAGACAGGATAAGCAATTAAAGTTACTCCAACCCATAGCATTATTTCACCAAAATAATTTGGGTGGCGTGACCACGCCCACAAACCATTGGTAATAAATTCTTTTTTCTTTGAGGTATCTTTTTTGAAATCTCTTTTTTGTTTATCGGCAATAATTTCTATCGAAAAACCTGTTATCCATAATAATGTACCAATCAAGGCGGGCCACCCTAAAGCTACCGTCGTGTTTGATGTTATGGCCGCTAATCCAGCTGCCATAGTAATAAAGACCCAGCAACCTCCTATAGTCCAAGTCATCAAATACCATACAAATTGAGTTTTCATAACGGTGAACCTTTTATCTTTGCCATCTTTCTTTACCCTTAAGTAAAGAAAGGATCCAAGCCTAACTGCCCATACCATTATTAAGACGCCAATTAAAATATCACGAGGATCTGAAGATGGGTTTAAGTAGAACCCTAGAGATATTGCTGTTAAGTAAGAAATTGAACCCGTCAGGTCAAAATAGTGTTCTGTCTGACTGATGAAAGAAGGTATGAAGATAATCCAATGCAGTGCATAGCTCACACAAGCACAAAGAGCGAAAAGGGAAAATCCATTAATCTCTGTAGAGCCTTGGCTTCCAGCCAAACCAATTAGATAACCAATCAAAATTGAAGCTAGTATCGCTGGAATAGTAATTGTTTTTTTCATCGTATCCTTATTTCTAATTTAAATGTTCATTAGAAGAAACAATATTACAGTTTTCAAGTTATTTCTTTATAAGTTTATGCAAATAGAATGAAATTAAGTTAATCTTACAAACAATTCAAAACATGGAGTAAGTATGACAACATTAATAATTTTAACCGCGACACTTTATTTGGTAGGAATATTCACGCAGGTATTACTGAATCAAAATAACTTAAACTTTTTACTTGGAAACAGAGAAGGTAAGGTTGAAGAAAGCGCTATGGTAGGAAGAACCAGAAGAGCAAATAATAACTTATTAGAGAGCCTTCCGGTCTTCTTCGTATTAGCAGTCCTATCTCTCATGTTAGAAGTAGATAACTATAATTTAGCCATGTATTGGCTAGGATTAAGGTTTCTTTACTTCTTAACTTATGTGTTTGGACTTGCTTACGTCAGAACACTGTTTTGGTTTGGAGCTCTGGTTTGTCTAATCATGATGGGTGTAGCTCTAATATAATTTGCTAGTTAATCAATGAGCTATTTTCTTTCTAAAGAAGAAAGTAATTTCTATGAAGATGAAGGCTACTTAGTAAGGGAAAATCAATTTTCAATTAACGAAGTAAATACCTTAAGGCATGCCTTGGAAAGGGCAGTTAATAAAGCACAAGAAAAGTCCTCAGGTGGGAAGGTTTATTATTTGGATAAAAAGAAATTTGTAGATGTAGACTACATGACTCTTCAGTACGAGCCACAATCCGAAGACAATATACTGAAAGTTATTGAACCAGCTCATTTTTTGGATAAGGAACTTTATTCTCTTACTCAAGATACGAGAATAACTGATCCAGTAAGATCTATCCTTGAAGAAGATGAAATTTCTCTTTGGACAGATAAATTGAATCTAAAGCGACCAGGAAAGGGATCAGGATTTGGCTGGCATCAGGACTCTCCTTACTGGGTTCATGACAGCAATAACATAGATTTACTTCCTAATGTTTACTTATCTTTAGATAACGCTGATGAGAATAATGGTTGTTTTAGGGTTATAAGGGCGAGCCACAAAGAAGGGTGTTTGCCTGGCACTTCAAATGGCACTCAACTGGGAGGTTTTTATACAGACCCAAATTATTTCAATGAAGCAGATGCAGTTGATTTTAATATAAAGGCTGGTTCTTTAGTTTTTTTTAATCAACACATTGTTCATGGTTCAGGGCCTAACCTATCGGACCAACAAAGAAGGGCTTATATCATAACTTATCAACCGAAAGACCAGCCAATGCTTAAATCAGGAATGGTAAATAATATCAATTAATCTTTTTATCTCCATGCCCCAAGCTTTATTGAGGAGAAGATCATCAAGCCGAAGACTACCATAGCTAAAGCAGAGGAAAGAAATACACCCTCAATACCAAAAGAGAGCCAATAAACGGAGAGACCTCCCCCGATGCTTGCAATAGCAAACCTAGCTACGGTAGCAATTATTGGCCATTTCATTGCATTGGCTCCTTGTGAAGCAAAATACAAAGAAAGACCAATTCCTTGAAAAATATAAAAAGGTCCAACTATTTGAATATATTTTTTTGTTACTAGGTAAGCCTTTGGATCATCAGTAAAGAAGCCTATCCAAAGATCGGGAAACAATGCAAGGATAACTCCTATAAATGCAGAAATAATTCCTGCAGATAAGCCTCCAGATATACCCACTTTTTCTGCCCTTTCAATATTTTTTGCACCTATATTTGCACCAACGATCGCCGTCATAGCGGTGCCAACTCCAAATATTAGTGGAATCATTAAAAATTCTACTCTTGAGCCTATGCCGTATCCAGCAAGTGCCTCGGTACCGAATTGGCCAACCAATCCCGTTAATACTAGAATCGTCCCGACAGTAAAAAGAGGTGAAAGTGAACCTGGAATCGCCACTTCAAAGATATTATTAAATAAATCTTTAGATAATATGAATTGATGTAATTGAAGTCTGGCAATTACTGATTTACTCAAAATCTTTAAGAGAATTACTGACACCATCAAAGAAGCACTAATCAGAGTGGCTACGGCTGCTCCGGGAACGCCTAACTTAGGAAAACCATACCAACCAAGAATGAAACACCCGGAAAGGAAAACTTGTATAAAAGACGCAATAATCATAAGGGTAGCGGGGAATTTCATGTCACCCATCCCTCTTAAGACAGCACCCAAGGTTCCAGAAAGCCATAGTAGGACTCCGCCATAAAAGAGAATTGTGCAATAAGCGAGAGACTCGCTTAGGATCTCATTCTTACCTCCAAGTAGCATCAATAGACTTTTTCCAAACAAGACAAAGAAAGATAAGAAGATTATGGCTCCACCAATAGAAATAATTATTGCATGCCAAATCAGTTTCTCTGCTTTGTCTATATCATTAGCCCCTAGGCTTCTTGATATAGCAGACGTTATTGCACCTCCCAAGGCTCCGCCAGACATAGTTTGAGTAATCATTAAGAGGGGGAAGGCTAAAGCCACCGCGGCAAGTGATGAAGTTCCTAATTTACTGATAAACCAAACCTCAGTTAGCACAACGATGGATTGAATGAAAAAGGCAATAGTATTTGGAGCGGACATTCTTGCCAGTAATGGCATTACTGGGTCATTAAGAAACTCTTGGGTTCTTTTATCCAAAAAAATTTTCCTTAATTTTTTATTATCTTTTTTTTGTAGATTCTTTTACTAAGTTTTCTGGACTTGCCAGAGCAGAATATTTGTCTTGAGTGTTACTAAATATCTTTTCGGGAGTTACGGATTCTAATTTCCCATCTTGTTTTTCGGGGTCAGTGTAGAAACCCATTACATACCCTCCTTTAGAATAACCTATAAGAGACCTTAATTCAGGAGATAACTCTTTGGCTATCTCTGGAGGGCAGGATAAATATTGATTTTCTTGTTGCCTGAGCCAACCCGGAGCGTAATGCATAAAGATTCCCGATCTTATATCATCAGAAGTGTTATCTCCGCCACCATGCAGCACTGATCCTGTGTAAATTAACGCTGATCCTTTCTTCATCTCTGCATAAGCTATTTCATCTTCTAGAGGCTGTCTTTTGGCATCCCATTTATGAGATCCAGGAACAAGCTGAGTAGCTCCATTTTCATAAGTAAAGTCGCTTGCAGCCCAAACAACAGCAAATTGAGTCTCAATCTTTCTAGAAATATAGCCTCCCCAAAGCCCTCTGTCTCTATGAAGGATTTGTTTTGTTTCTCCAGGACCAATACTGATTAAAGAAGTGAAATGTAATTGATAATTATCGCAATGAGGTTTCAAGAATTCGGAAGCAAGTGAATTTATTTTTTCATGCATGGCGAGCTCGCGGCATCCATGAGATCGAGCTATTAATGCACCAACTCTGCTTGTTTTAAAACCAGTAAAATTATCAGCTCCTTTAAGGTTACCTTTAATAAAGGGATCTAACTCTTCTAATATTTTATCTATTTCAGTTTCAGAAATTACATCATCAACAATAACTGCTGCATCTTCTTCAATTATTCTAAGAGCTTCTTCATCCGAAGTATCAATAGATATATGTTTAACTTTAGCCATTTTTATTAGTAAAAATCTATTAAAACTCTAGTATGGCAGTTAAAGAAGTACTTCGTCACCTTTTTTTGTATACACATCAAATTCGTCATTTTTTAATTCATTATCTTGTTTCGTTGATAAAAAGTATTTAATTAATCCTTTTATTTCGTTGGGTTGAGTTCCTGTAGCCATAATCCTTTTTGAATCTAATAAGTGCGCAGTTTTAAAACCTTCTTTAGGGCCCATTGAAAGGGTGATGATTCCCAAAAACTTAACCTTGTCTAGGGTAATTAAGACTGCATCACACTTTCTCTTTAATCTCTTTAAGTTTCGAAAATTAGCCGTATGCCCTTCATGAAATATTGTTTTGCCTTTAGTGTTTTCTAGAAAAAAGCAAAATGCAGACCAAGAATAAGGAAATCCTGCAGGAAAGGCAGATAGTTTAAAGGGTCCAATCTCTATAACCTGATCATCAATGCAAGCAATTGGATTATCTATTTGGTTCTTAATAAGAATCTTCCTCACTTTCTTGGTGGTAATTATCTCAATTTTATTATTAAGTTTCTTGATGGAGGGGATGTGGAGATGATCTATAAATGGAGCCGTTACGATGGCTGTTTTAACTTGATCTAATTCTTTTTGAGAAAGAGAAGAGGTTTCTTGTCTTTCTCTTTGAAGCAAGACAGAACTTTCTGGGTTTAATTTTTTATCCAGCCAAGGATCAATCAATATACCGAAACCATCTTCCTCAATAAACCAAGTTTGATAATCGTCTGCTTTTACAACTCTCATGGAATTTTAAGATTTGTGATTTTTAGAGAATTTATTTGTAGCTTCTATTAATAGGTGTGTGATTTCTTTTTCAAATGCAGAGTGACCTGAAAAAGGGGCAATCTTTAAATCTGCCTCGGGCCACTTCGAATGTAATTCGTAGGCTGTTGTGGGTGGGCACACTACGTCATACCTGCCTTGAACAATTATGGCTGGGATATCTCTAATTACGTCTATATTATCTAGAAGCTGGTTCTCATGCTCCAAGAAGCCCTTATTAACAAAGTAATGATTTTCAATTAAAGCAAAGGCTAGAGCAAATTCACTATTCATAGAATCTTTTACAGCTTCTGGGTTGTGATTAATAAAGCTCGTTGAAGCTTCCCATTTAGACCATGCTTTAGCAGCTGATAATTTTTTTTCTTCATCTTCTCCATTAAAAATATTCCTATAAGCTTCAATGAGATCATGTCTCTTATCTTCAGCAACTTCATCTATAAAGCCCTGCCAAGCTTCAGGGTATATTTCGCTTGCTCCATATTGGTAAAACCATTGCAGTTCTTTTTGCTTTAGCATGAAGATACCTCTAAGAATGAGTTCCGTTACTCTATCAGGGTGAGTTTGAGCATATGCAAGAGCGAGCGTACTGCCCCAAGAGCCTCCAAATACAAGCCATTGCTTAATGTCCAATTCTTTTCTAATTGACTCGATATCTTCGACGAGATGCCAAGTAGTGTTATCTTCCAAGCAAGTATGTGGTTTGCTTTTACCACAACCTCTTTGATCAAAAAGGATGATTCGATATTTTTTAGGATCAAAGAATCTTCTTGATAACTTTCCTGCCCCACCGCCCGGCCCGCCGTGAAGGAAAATAGCAGGTTTACCCTTAGGGTTGCCGCATTGCTCGTAGTAAATGCTATGAATCCCTTTTTCTAAGTAGCCACTGTCAAAAGGTTCGATAGGAGGAAATAGCTTTTTTGTTTTATTTAAAAATTTCATAATTTATTTTTTGTATAAAATGCATTTATTAATAAAACCCTTTACATAGATTTATTATTCTATTTTAATACAAGAGTCGTGATTTGATCCTATTGCTACGACTTTTAAAGAAAAGCTAAAACGGAATTAGGAATTCCGGGATTTAAATAAAGCTAAGAAGGCTATCTCAATGATGGTCTATTCTTAAAGAGGGTATAGAAAAATGAAAAGAACATTAATAGAGAGATTAGATCAAGGTCCTGTAATTTGTGCTGAAGGATTCTTGTTCGAAGTTGAAAAAAGAGGTTATTTAGCATCTGGAGAATTTGTTCCGATGGTTTCACTAGAACACCCCGAAGCTCTAGAGAATTTACATAAAGATTTCCAACACGCTGGTTCAGATATAGTTGAAGCTTTTACTTACAACGGCCACAGAGAAAAAATGCGTGTAATCGGAAAAGAGGAGCTCCTAGAGCCACTTAACAGGGCAGCGCTTAAGATAGCAAAGAAAGTTGCCGACAATCCTGTGGACGGAGGAGAGCCAAATTTAATGGCAGGAAATATTTCAAATTCCAATATATGGAAAGAGGGCGACAATGAATCAAAAATAGAAGTCCACAGAATGTTTAGTGAGATGGTTGAGTGGGCGGTCGACGAAGGAGCAGATATATTAATTGGTGAAACCTTTTATTATGCTGAAGAAGCATATACTGCTTTAGATATCATTCAAAAGGCTGGATTACCATCGGTAATCACAATTGCTCCTATGGGTGTAAATTCAATGATGGATGGAGTGTCTGTTTTAGATACGATGAAAGAATTAGAACAAAGAGGGGCTGATGTGGTCGGCATGAATTGTTTTAGAGGTCCTGAAACCATGATGCCTTATCTTAGAGAAGCAAGAAAAATTCTTAAATGTCATATGGCTGCTCTTCCAATACCTTATAGGACTTCAGAAGAACACCCAACCTTTTTTAATTTACCTGATGACGATTCTTGTACTTGTCCCGCTCCGCATGGAAGAACTTTTCCTACAGCCTTAGATCCGCTTTATTGCAATAGATATGAAATGCAAGAATTTGGAAAAGAGGCTGCTAAATTAGGTATTAACTATCTCGGAGTTTGTTGTGGTGCAACACCTATGCACATAAGAGAAGTTGCTGAATCCGCAGGTTTAACAGTTCCTGCAAGTAAATATAGAGAAAAAATGGAAAATCATTTTATGTATGGTTCTAATGAAAGAACAGCTGAACACATGCAGGATTTTGGAGACAAAGCTTAAAAGGAAAACTAACCACCGACGCAAGGATTTTCAGTCTTCTTGCAGGAAGAAATGTTCTGGATTTATTGAGAATCCTAATCCGCCATAAGCTCTATAGCCAATTAGCTCAGCAAGATCCTTAGGAAGTTTTTTTACGTCTTCTGAAGGTACATCTAGATATTGATTTTCTTCCTGACGCAACCAACCTAGAGAGTAAGAAAGAATGACTCCGTATCTCCAGTCATTAGAAACATTAGCGCCTGCACCATGTAGAGTTCCTCCCAACCAATACAAGACTGACCCTGCAGGCATTTCTGCAGGCAGTATTTCTTCATCTTTTGGCTTTCTATCTTTCTCCCATGTGTGACTACCTGGTACAAGCAAGGTAGCTCCGTTGTCGGCACGAAAGTCAGTTATTGCCCACATACTTGCAACAATTAGATTCGGTCGCGGAACATCAAAAAATGGGAATGGATCTTCCTCTCTATGCAATATTTGTTTTCGGGAACCAGGACCAACTTCCACAGCAGCACTTACATGGAGTTGATAACCGCAGTTTGAATTAGGTAATAAAAAATGGTCACAAATGTCCAAAGACATTCTGTTTATTGCTATTTTTCCAGAAGTTTCAGATAACGCGACCAAGGCGCTCATTCTTTTAGTATTTCCTGGATAGAAGGCTTCAGGGTCATCGACCTCTGCAAGGGACGTTTCCATAGCTGGCCCTAGCTCTTTTTTAACTTTCTCTCTCGTATCTTCTGATATGGCATTTAGTACAACTAAACAACCATATTCTGAAAGGCTTTCTATTTTATCCTGAGTTTTATCAGTTACATCTAAGACAGGCATTTCCATGTGTACTATTTTAAGGTTATTTACTTAACGTCAAGATATATAGTAAATTGTTTGATCGCAATATAAAAAAATTAACTTGGAGGAAATTTATGAGATATATTATTTTAATATCAGTTCTAATTACTTCTTTATCAGTTTCTTCAGCTGCTAGATGGGATGATAAAGGATG
>CAJWKH010000018.1 GCA_913042085.1 uncultured Gammaproteobacteria bacterium
CTCCCATATGACCTGACATCTTTTTACCTTTCCATACCTTTCCTGGAGTTTGACACTGGCCGATAGAGCCTGGAGCTCTATGAGAAATGGAATTTCCGTGTGTCGCATCTTGCATCTTAAAATTCCACCTCTTAACCGTTCCTGCAAAGCCTTTTCCTTTAGACTTCCCTTGAACATCTATTGTTTGGCCTTCTTCGAATTGTTCTAAAAATAATTTGCTTCCAACTTCTAACTCTTTTAAGGCTTCTGAATTTACCTTAAATTCCCAAAGCCCTTCTCCAGGATTAACCCCTTTTTTCTTAAAATGACCAGATAAGGGCTTTTTTATATGTTTTTCTTTTTTTTCGCCTGTCGTTACTTGGATGGAAGAATAGCCATCCGTTTCCTGGGATTTAATTTGAGTAACAATATTAGGGCTAACACTTACAACGCTAACAGCAAATGCGTCACCTTCAGGAGTGAACATTCTTGTCATTCCTTGCTTTTTACCTACTAATCCAATTGACATGACTATTTACTCTCATCTAGGCTTATTTGAACTACTACACCTGCGGATAATTCAAGCTTTGTTAAGGCATCTAGGGTTTTTTCTGAAGGTTCTAGGATATCTAAGGTTCTTTTGTGGGTTCTGATTTCGTATTGGTCTCTTGCGTCTTTGTCTTTGTGGGGGGAAATGAGGATGGTCGTTTTGTGTTTCTTGACTGGCATTGGAATAGGTCCTTTGACCTTAGCGCCAGTACGTTTAACCGTCTCCACTATTTCTCTAGCAGAACGGTCAATAAGCTTATGATCGAAGGCTTTTAGCCTTATTCTAATACTCTGATCTTGCATATATCTTCTAATTATTTCTTCAAATAAATAGCGTAAAAAAATCCCCTACAAAGTAGGTTGGATTATTAATAAAAAACCGCCTTATACCTATAAAATATCTAGATTAAGGCCCCTAAAACAAAACGAGCGGCAATTCTAATTTTGTGACCTTCATGTGTCAACAAAAAAGTGTAAAAAACCTTTAATAAAAGGGTTTCTAAAGAATTTCTAAGTTCAAAGATTAATCGTTTTTATTAACGATCACTTCAGCAACATTAGAAGGCACTTCTGCATACTTTAGCGGCTCCATTGTGAACGTAGCTCTGCCTTGAGAAGCAGACCTAAGATCTGTAGCGTAACCAAACATTTCCGCTAAAGGAACTTCACCAGAAACTACCTTCCCAGAAGGTCCGTCTTCCATTCCGTGGATTATTCCCCTACGTCTATTAAGATCTCCAACTACATCACCCATATATTCTTCTGGGGTAACGACCTCTAAACTCATCACTGGCTCCAAAATAACAGGATCTGCTTTCTGAGCTCCTTCTTTAAGAGCAGTGGAGCCTGCGACTTTAAAAGCCACTTCACTAGAATCAACATCATGGAAGGAACCGTCATATAGAGAAACTTTAACATTAACAAGTGGATAACCGGCTATTACACCTGCTTCCATTTGCTCTCTACAACCTTTATCAACAGCAGGAATAAATTCTCTAGGAATCGCCCCTCCTACTATTTCATTAACAAACTCATAAGTCTCATCACTTTCTTCGTTGTTAACAAGAGGTTCAATTCTTATATAAACATGTCCGTATTGACCTCTACCTCCTGATTGTCTTACAAATTTAGATTCTTGTTCTACTTGTTTCCTAATAGTCTCTCTATAAGCCACTTGAGGTTTTCCCATATTGGCTTCAACATTAAATTCTCTCCTCATTCTGTCCACAAGAACATCAAGGTGCAGCTCTCCCATACCAGAAATAATAGTTTGCCCTGACTCTTCATCTGTTCTTAATCTAAAAGAAGGGTCTTCTTGAGCTAACCTGCCTAGAGCTATTCCCATTTTTTCTTGGTCTTCTTTAGTCTTTGGTTCCACAGCAACCGAAATAACTGGTTCTGGGAAGTTCATTTGCTCTAAAGTTATCTTATTCTTTTCATCACACAGAGTTTCACCTGTTATAGCGTCTTTCAGACCGATAACTGCACAGATGTCTCCTGCCCTTGCCTCTGAAATTTCTTCTCTTTTATTCGAATGCATCTGAAGCATTCTTCCTACTCTTTCTTTTTTACCTTTGATTGGCAAGAAAACTGAATCGCCTGTATTCAAGGTTCCTGAATACACCCTAACGAAAGTTAAAGAGCCAACAAAAGGATCAGTGGCAATCTTAAAAGCTATACCAGCAAAAGGAGCTTCATCATCTGACTCCCTTGATCCTTCTTCTTCGTTTTCAAGGACTCCAGTTACAGCTTTTACTTCATTTGGAGCTGGTAGATAATCGACAACAGCATCCAGCATTGTTTGAACACCTTTATTTTTAAAAGCTGACCCACAAAGACATGGAACTATTTCATTGTTTAGAGTCCTTTCTCTTAGTCCGGCTCTAATATCTTCTTCAGATAAATCTCCCTCTTCTAGATATTTATCCATAATCTCTTCATTTGCTTCTGCAGCTGACTCAACCATCTTTTCATGCCATTCTTCAGCCATACTCTGCATATCTTCTGGGATGTCTTTTAATTCAAAAGTTGTTCCCATATCATCCCCATCCCAATAAACGGCTTTCATCTTAATCAGATCAATAATTCCCTTAAAATCATCTTCGGCACCAATTGCCAATTGAATAGGAACGGGATTTGCTCCAAGTCTTACCTTCATTTGATCAACGACCCTCAGGAAGTCTGCTCCAGCTCTGTCCATCTTATTTATAAAAGCTATTCTCGGTACTTCGTATCTGTTAGCTTGTCTCCATACTGTCTCTGACTGAGGTTCAACTCCTGAACTTCCACAGAAAACAACAACTGCTCCATCTAAAACTCTCAAAGACCTCTCTACTTCAATAGTAAAATCTACGTGTCCAGGCGTATCTATAATGTTAAATCTATGTTGTTTATATTGTTTTGCAGTTCCTTCCCAAAAACATGTGGTTGCAGCAGAAGTGATAGTTATTCCCCTTTCTTGTTCTTGCTCCATCCAATCCATAACAGCAGCACCATCATGAACTTCACCAATCTTATGAGAAATTCCTGTATAGAAAAGAACTCGCTCAGTGGTTGTGGTTTTCCCAGCATCGACATGCGCACATATACCAATATTTCTATACAGTTCTAGCGGTGTAGTTCTGGCCATAATTTTTTTTGTAATTATTAAAATCTGAAATGAGAGAAAGCTCTATTCGCCTCTGCCATTCTATGAGTGTCTTCTTTTTTCTTAACAGCTTCACCCCTTCCTTCACAAGCTTCAAGAAGCTCATTAGCAAGCCTAAGTGTCATAGTTTTTTCAGACCTAGATTTTGCATGTGTTGCAATCCATCTCATAGCTAAAGCACTTCTTCTTGCTGGTCTAACTTCCATTGGAATCTGATATGTAGCGCCTCCAACTCGTCTTGCTTTCACTTCCACCATTGGGCCTACTTCTTCTAAAGCCTTTTCAAAAACTTCAATTGGTTCCTTATCTGACTTCTTAGAGATTTCATCAAAAGCACCATAAATAATCTTCTCAGCAACTGATTTCTTACCGTTTTTCATGATTTGGTTCATGAATTTCGCTACTTTTAAATTGCCAAATTTAGGATCAGGTAATATCTTTCTTTTAGGTGCTGCTTTTCTTCTAGACATTTTTATTTAGGTTTTTTTGCGCCATACTTCGAACGTCTCTGTTTTCTGTCATCTACCCCTGCGGTATCTAGAGTACCTCTTACTGTGTGGTATCTAACGCCTGGTAAATCTTTAACTCTTCCACCTCTTATCAAGACAACTGAGTGTTCTTGTAAATTGTGCCCTTCACCTCCGATATATGAAATAACTTCAAAGCCAGATGTAAGTCTTACTTTGCAAACTTTTCTTAATGCAGAATTAGGCTTCTTTGGAGTTGTTGTATAAACCCTGGTACAGACTCCTCTTCTTTGAGGAGATCCTTTTAAGGCAGGTACATCTGTCTTAATGACCTTTCTTTTTCTAGGTTTTCTTACCAGTTGATTTACAGTTGCCATAGTTTAATTCTTTTAAAAGTGCGGAATTGTAAAGAGACCTTGGAACAAGGTCAACGAATTACTCTTCTTCATTTAGTGCCTCACTTAAAGCTTTTTCAAGATCAATTTCAAAATCTTCTTCTACATTCTCCATTTCTGATTGTAATTTTGCTAAACCTGAACCAGCCGGTATCAATCTGCCTACCACGACATTCTCTTTTAATCCCCTCAAATGGTCGACCCTTCCAGTTGTAGCAGCCTCTGTAAGCACCCTTGTCGTCTCTTGGAATGACGCAGCAGAAATAAATGATTCCGTTGCAAGAGACGCTTTTGTTATGCCTAGTAAAATCCTTTCATAGCTAACTTCAGCCTTCTTAGCTTCTCGTAAAGCCAAGTTTGCTTCTTTTACTTTTGAGAATTCAGCCTGTTCTCCCATGATGAAATCTGAATCTCCTGGCTCAGTTATTGCTACCTTTCTAAGCATTTGGTTTAAGATTACTTCTATATGCTTATCATTGATACTAACTCCCTGAAGTCTATAAACTTCCTGAATACCATTTACGATGTATTCAGTTAATTCTTCTAAACCCCTTAGAGCAAGTATGTCATGAGGGCTCATTGCACCATCAGAAACTATGTCACCCTTTTCAACTCTCTCTCCTTCAAAAACGTTAATATGTCTTGTTCTTAGGATTAAAGTTGCATGATCATTGCCTTCTTCATCGGTAATAACTAACCTTTCTTTTCCTTTAGTTGGCTTACCCCAAGATACTATTCCTGACGCTTGTGCAAGAATGGCAGGCTCTTTTGGTTTTCTGGCTTCAAATAAATCTGCAACCCTAGGTAAACCACCTGTAATGTCTTTTGTTTTAGCCGACTCTTGCGAGATTCTTGCAATTACTCCGCCAACCTCAACATCTTGACCATCTTTTAATTGTATAAAAGCATTGCCTGGTAAAGAATAAATTGCTGGAGCTTCTGAATCTGGTAAATTCTTATCTTTACCTCTACCATCCACAATATGAATAGCTGGCCTCTTATCTTGAGCATCACCTTTAGGTCTTTCAGTTACATCTATTATTTCAATATTACTTAAGCCTGTTAAGTCGTCTTGTTTAACTCTAGCCGTAATACCATCTTCAATATCAACAAATTTAGCCTTACCGGCAACCTCAGCAATAACTGGTCTTGTTAGAGGATCCCATTTTGCAAGAATATCTCCAGGATTAACTTTACTTTCTGTAGCAAAATTTAATACAGTTCCATAAGGTACTTTATAACTTTCAACTATCCTTCCATTTTCATCTACAACTGTTACATCAGAAGACTGAGATAGAGAAATGTAAGTCCCATCCTTCTTTTTGACTGTCCTAGTATCGTAAGTGACCTTACCTAAAAAATTAGTTTCAATATTATCTTCAGCAGAAGTTCCAGAAGCAGCTCCTCCAATATGGAAAGTTCTCATTGTTAATTGGGTACCTGGTTCGCCAATAGACTGAGCTGCCACTATCCCAACAGATTCCCCTATATCAACTTTATGCCCTCTTCCTAAATCTCTTCCATAACATTTAGAACATATACCATGAATCGTTTCACAATGAATAGCTGATCTAACTTTTATCTCATATATGTTCTTTTCATCTAAGGTATCAACAATATCTTCATCAATTAAAGTGCTAGCTTTAAGAAGAGTTTCCTTTCCATCTATTGATTTAACATCTTCTGCAACTGTCCTTCCTAGGACCCTGTCACCAAGAGGGACTAATACTTGACCTCCGTCAATGATTGATTTCATTAGAATACCTCCAGACGTGCCGCAATCTTCTTCACTAACTACCATATCTTGAGCAACATCAACCAATCTTCTAGTTAAGTATCCAGAATTAGCGGTTTTTAGCGCTGTATCTGCCAATCCTTTCCTAGCTCCGTGGGTAGAAATAAAATATTCTTGAGCAGTTAAGCCTTCCCTAAAGTTAGAAGTAACAGGTGTTTCAATTATTGAACCATCTGGTTTTGCCAGCAGTCCTCTCATTCCAGCTAATTGTCTGATTTGAGCCGGAGAACCTCTTGAACCTGAATCAGCATACATAAAAACAGAATTAAATGAATCTGAAAGCACTAAACTGCCATCTGCTTCTTCAACTTCTTCCTTGGATATATTATCCATCATTGATTTGGCTATCATTTCATTCGCTCTAGTCCAAATATCAATAGCTTTATTATATTTCTCTCCTTTAGTTACAAGGCCCGAAGCGAATTGAGTTTCAATATCTTTTACTTCTTTCTCGGCCTCAGCAACAATTTTTTGTTTATCTTCTGGTATAACAAAATCATCAATACCTATAGAAGATCCAGACTTAGTAGAAAATTCATATCCCATATACATTAACCTATCAGCAAAAATTACTGTACTTTTAAGGCCAGCTTTTCTATAGCAAACATCAATTAAAGAAGATATTTGCTTACTGTCTAAAGTTTTATTTATTAGATCAAATGGCATGCCTTCTGGAAGAAGATCATAAAGTAAAGTTCTCCCAACAGTTGTATCTACAATCTGTGTAGGTTCGTCATCTAGTTTTTTAGGTTTTAATCTAACTTTAATTTTAGCTTGCAGCCCAACATGTCCGGAATAATAAGCTCTATTCACTTCATCAGGAGAAGACATAATTCTCCCTTCACCTAGATCATTAGTTTTTTCTCTAGTCATGTAATATAGACCCAGGACAACATCCTGAGAAGGATCAATTATTGGTTTTCCATTTGATGGAGAAAGTATGTTATTAGTAGCCATCATTAAAGCCCTACATTCTATTTGTGCTTCTAAAGTAAGAGGTACATGAACAGCCATCTGATCTCCATCGAAGTCTGCATTGTAAGCTTTACAAACTAAGGGGTGCAGCTGAATAGCCTTACCTTCAACCAAAATAGGTTCGAAGGCTTGAATTCCTAACCTGTGTAGAGTAGGTGCCCGATTAAGCATAACAGGATGTTCTCGAATTACTTCATCCAATATATCCCAAACTTCAGGCTCTTCTCTGTCTACCATTCTTTTAGCAAGCTTGATGGTATTAGCAAGTTCAAGTTTCTGCAATCTACCAAAGACAAACGGTTTAAATAGTTCAAGAGCCATTTTCTTTGGTAATCCACATTGATGAAGTTTTAAAGTTGGACCTACTACGATCACTGAACGACCAGAATAATCTACTCTCTTTCCTAAAAGGTTCTGTCTAAATCTTCCCTGTTTCCCTTTTATCATGTCAGCTAGAGATTTAAGAGGTCTCTTATTCGAGCCTGTTACTGCCCTTCCCCTTCTTCCATTGTCTAATAATGCGTCAACTGACTCTTGTAACATTCTTTTTTCATTTCTAGTAATTATTTCTGGAGCATTTAAGTCCAAGAGTCTCTTAAGTCTATTATTTCTATTTATGACCCTTCTATATAGATCATTTAAATCAGAAGTGGCAAACCTTCCACCTTCTAATGGCACTAAAGGTCTTAGATCAGGCGGTAGAATAGGTAAAACTTCTAGAACCATCCATTCAGGTCTATTTCCAGACTCATTAAAAGACTTAAGTAATTTTAATCTTTTAGCAAACTTCTTTAATTTAGCTTCTGATTTTGTTAAAGGCATCTCATCTTGAATGTCCTTTATGGCAGATTCTAAATCCAATTCTTTTAAGAGAGTTTGAATAGACTCAGCTCCCATGCCTGCTTCGAATTCATCTCCCCAAGTTTCTAAAGCCTCGTAAAATTCTTCATCAGTTAATAGTTGACCTGCCTCTAAATCAGTCATTCCAGGTTCAATTACTATGAAAGATTCAAAATATAAAACTCTTTCTAAGTCTTTTAAAGTTAAATCAAGAGCCAGCGCTAATCGAGAAGGTAATGACTTTAAGAACCAAATATGAGCAACCGGGGCGGCAAGTTCAATGTGACCCATTCTTTCTCTTCTAACTTTAGAAAGAGTTACTTCAACTCCACATTTCTCACAAACAACGCCTCTGTGTTTCATGCGTTTATATTTTCCACATATGCATTCGTAATCTTTAATAGGGCCAAATATCTTGGAGCAAAATAAACCGTCTCTTTCCGGTTTAAAAGTTCTGTAATTAATAGTCTCAGGCTTTTTCACTTCCCCATAAGACCAAGATCTAATTTGTTGAGGAGAAGCTAATCCTGCTCTAATAGAGTTGTACTCAACTCCATGACCTTGCGTTTTTAATAAATCTACTAAATCTTTCAACTTTTACTCCTAATCTATTTGTTCCAAATCAATATCTATTCCAAGAGATCTTATTTCTTTTGTAAGGACATTAAATGACTCAGGGACACCTGTTTCCATTTCAAAATTTCCGTCCACTAAGTTTTTGTATACCTTGGTTCTTCCTGCTACATCATCTGACTTTACAGTTAACATCTCTTGAAGTGTATGTGCTGCACCGTAAGCCTCGAGAGCCCAAACCTCCATTTCACCAAATCTTTGACCTCCAAATTGAGCTTTACCTCCAAGAGGTTGCTGAGTTACCAAACTATAACTTCCAGTAGATCTAGCATGCATCTTGTCTTCAATTAAGTGATTTAATTTAAGAATGTACATATAACCTATAGTTGTCTCTCTATCAAATTTTTCACCCGTTCTTCCATCAAAGAGTTGAGTTTGTCCACTACTTGGTAATCCAGCTAGCTCAAGCATAGACTTAACTTCGCTTTCTTTAGCGCCATCAAAAACTGGCGTTGCCATTGGCACACCATTTCTTAAGTTAGAAGCTAATTCAATTATTTCTCCTTCTTTTAAAGAACTTAAATCTTGCGAGCCACTTTTTTCATATATCTCTGAAAGAAAATTCTTTATTTCAGAAGACTTAGAACCGCTATCAAGCATCTTACCAATCTTAGTTCCTAGTTCCTTAGCGGCCCAACCTAGGTGTGTTTCAAGTACCTGGCCAACATTCATTCTTGAGGGCACTCCTAAAGGATTAAGAACAATATCAACTGGCTGGCCATTCTCATCATAAGGCATATCTTCTTCTGGCATAATCACTGATATAACACCTTTATTTCCATGCCTACCAGCCAGTTTGTCACCTGGCTGAATTCTCCTTTTTATAGCTAAGTAAACTTTTACAATCTTTAAGACCCCAGGGGCAAGATCATCCCCACCTACGACTTTAGATTTTCTTTGATCAAAAGCTAAGTCTAGATTTTCTTTATACTCTTTTAAGCTTTTAGCTATATTTTCAATTTGTTTGTTAGAAGACTCATTGCCTACTCTTATTTTGAACCAATCTTCTCTTGGCAATTCATTTAAATCTATTGATTTAATTGTTGCTCCTTTTTTCATTCCTTTCCCAGAAACAACTTTCTTACCTAAAAGAAGGTTTTCTAGTCTAGAATAAGCCGTTTCTTCTAAAATCTTTAATTCATCATCAATATCCTTTTGTATATCTACTAGTTGTGACTCTTCTATTGAAACTGCTCTACCATCTTTTTCAATACCGTCTCTTGTAAATACATGTACATCTATGACTGTTCCATCTGCTCCAGAAGACACCCTAAGAGAGCTATCTTTTACATCTGATGCTTTCTCTCCAAAAATAGCCCTAAGCAATTTTTCTTCAGGGCTAAGTTGAGTTTCTCCTTTAGGAGTGACCTTGCCAACGAGAATATCTCCCGCCTTAACTTCAGCACCAATATGCACAATTCCGTGCTCATCTAGTTTTGATAAAGCATTATCACCAACATTAGGGATATCCGCCGAGACTTCTTCTGGTCCTAATTTGGTATCTCTAGCTACACAGGTCAGTTCCTGTATATGGATGCTCGTAAACTTGTCATCTCGGACGAGTTTGTCAGAGATTAAGATGGAATCTTCAAAGTTATATCCGTGCCAAGGCATAAAAGCAATCCTAATATTCTGCCCTAGAGACAATTCTCCTAAGTCTATAGAAGGACCGTCGGCTAAAATATCATTCTTCTTGATTTTGTCACCAATAGAAACAATAGGCCTTTGATTTATACATGTATTCTGGTTTGATCTTGTGTATTTGATGAGGTTATAAATATCAACGCCAGAATCTCCTGCTTTAATCTCTTTTTCATTAACTCTAATTACTATTCTGCTTGCATCGATACTCTCGACTGACCCTCCTCTGTTTGCAATAACACAAGAGCCCGAATCTTTAGCCACAAGTCTCTCTACTCCGGTCCCAACAAGAGGCTTTTCTGCCTGAAGGGTTGGAACTGCTTGTTTCATCATATTAGATCCCATTAATGCTCTATTCGCATCATCATGTTCCAAGAAAGGAATTAAAGAAGCTGCAACAGAGAAGGCTTGTTGGGGAGAAACATCCATGAAATCTACTCTTTCAGGGGGCATGAAAGAGAACTCATTCTTAAATCTGACAGGAACTAACTCCTCAGTAAACTTGTCATTTGAATCCAATAGGGCACTAGCTTGAGCAATAACGAAGTCACCTTCTTCTATTGCAGATAAATAATGAAAATCATCAGATACCTTACCGTTTTCAGCTTTTCTAAAAGGGCTCTCAAGAAACCCATATTCATTGGTTCTAGCATAAGCCGCTAAATTATTAATTAATCCAATATTGGGTCCCTCCGGAGTTTCTATAGGGCAAACTCTTCCATAATGCGTTGGGTGGACATCTCGAACTTCGAACCCAGCTCTTTCCCTGGTAAGACCACCTGGTCCTAATGCTGAAATTCTTCTTTTATGAGTAATTTCAGAAAGAGGATTATTTTGATCCATGAATTGGGAAAGTTGACTAGAACCAAAGAATTCTTTCACAGCAGCCGAAACTGGTTTGGCATTAATCAGGTCCTGTGGACCAAGATCATCTGCTTCAGCCGTCGCCAACCTCTCTCTAACAGCTCTCTCTACTCTAACTAAACCTATACGATATTGGTTTGAAACCATTTCTCCTACAGATCTTATCCTCCTATTTCCTAAATGATCTATGTCATCAACATTTCCTTTACCATTTCTTATTGAAACCAATGTTTTTAGAGTGTTGAGAATATCATCATCAACAAGAATATTACTTCCTGTGATATCTTCGAAACCCAATCTTTTATTGAATTTCATTCTTCCAACCGCAGATAAGTCATATCTTTCAGGGTTAAAAAATAAGTTAGTAAAAAGTGTTGTTGCTGCTTCCTTTGTAGGAGGTTCACCTGGCCTCATCATTCTATAAATTTCTACCAACGCCTCTATCTCGTTAGTAGTTGTATCTGCTCTTAAGGTGTCAGCCATATAAGGCCCTGATTCAATATCGTTAATATAAAGAGTTTCAAGTTCCGTAAGTTTTAAGCCTTCAATAATAGGTAGATTCTCTTCATCTATAATAGTATTAGATTCAATAATTATCTCGCCAGTAGTTTTGTCTAGAAGATCTTTTGCTAATACTTGGCCATAGATCGCCTCTTTAGGTAAGTCTAGACTCTTTAACCTTGCACTCTCTATCTTTCTTATATGTCTAGCGCTTATCCTGTCACCTTGTTTAACAATCACTTCTCCTTTCGCTTCTATATCAATTGGAGAAATCCTTCCCATTAACCTTCTTGGAATAACTTGTAGTTGAAAGATTTCATTCTTCTTGATTTTATAGATCTCAGTTTCATAAAATTTTTCAAGAATCTGTTGGTTAGTTAACTTTAGTGCCTTTAGGAGTATTGTCGCTAATAACTTCCTTCTTCTGTCTATTCGAACATAGACTAAATCCTTAGCATCAAACTCAAAGTCCAGCCAAGAACCTCTATAGGGAATAACTCTTGCTCCATATAAAACCTTGCCTGATGAATGACTTTTTCCTTTATCATGATCAAAGAATAGACCAGGAGATCTATGAAGTTGAGAGACTACAACCCTTTCTGTTCCATTTATAATAAAAGTTCCGTGTTCGGTCATTAAAGGGACTGTCCCCATATAAACATTTTGAGACTTGCCTTCTTTAAGTTTCCCGGAATCTTTATCTATAAAGAAAAGGTCACAATTAATATGTAAAGGTATTTCATAAGTTATTCCTTTAAGTTTACATTCTCTTTCATTAAATACGGGTTCGCCTAATGAGTAACCTGAATACTCCATTCTTGCAAAGCCGTTATGGCTTTCTATGGGAAAAATAGAGTTTAATACCTGCTCTAAGCCTGCATTCAGCCTCTTATCAGAATCAACATACCTTTGAAGAAAAGCATCATATGATTGAACTTGTGTAGCTAGAAGATTGGGAAGCTCCATTACGCTAGAAATTTTCTCAAAACTTCTTCTTACTCTCTTCTTCTCAGTGTATGAAAAACTCATAAAGACCTCTTTAAATTATTTATACGAATTAGGATTTATTATTTAAGCTCTGCTTTAGCTCCAGCTTCCTCTAAAGCTTTTGCGTGCTCTTCAGCTTCAGCTTTATCCACGCCTTCCTTTATTACAGAAGGTGCTTCATCAACTAAGGCTTTTGCATCTTTTAATCCTAATCCTGTTATTGCTCTAACAGCTTTTATAACATCTACTTTTTTATCACCAACGTCAGTTAAATGAATATCAACAGGTGCGTCATCTTCAGCTTCTTCAGCTCCAGCATCTCCTCCACCTGCAGCAGGTGCAGCAGCAGCTACAGGTGCAGCAGCTGAAACGCCAAACTTTTCTTCCATCGCTGAAATTAAATCAACAATATCAATTACGCTCATTTCTGAAATAGCGTCTAAAATTTCTTCTTTACTTAATGCCATTATTATTCTCCAATTTTTTTATTATTTAAGATTCTGCCTGTTCTTTTTGTTCCTTAACCGCTTGCAACGTTCTAACTAATGTAGAAGGCACTTGATTAAGAATAGATACAAATTGATTCATAGGTGCATTCAACATCCCAGCCAATTGAGATAGAGCTTGTTCTCTGCTAGGCATATTTGCTAAAGCAGATAATTTAGAAAGCTCTAATAAAGTATCTCCTAAAGATATACCTTTGACTTGGAAATTTTTATTAACCTTTGTGAAGTTATTTACTAGTTTAGCCGCACTAGTTGGATCCCCTAAAGAGAAAGCCAACATGGTTGGGCCGACTAATAGATCTTCAAAACAAGAAAATTTAGTATCACTTAAAGCCTTTTTAGCCAAAGTATTACGTATTACTTTCAGATGAACTTCCGATTCTCTTGCTTCCTGTCTTAAGGCAGTTAACTCAGAAACTGAAGTTCCATGATAATCAGCTGCAACAGCAGAAACAGCCTTATTGGCTATTTCTTGAAGTCCTTCAACAGCAACTTTCTTGTCATCAATGCGCATTGGCATCTTCCTATCCTCCCAGTATCAAACAAATGCTCGATACCTTCTTTTGGATATAACTAAAAAATAGTTATATACCATCTGCGTAGGCTGAAACTATTAAGCAAGGAACCTACTCCTTGCACCTACGGTCTTCGATGAGCGATTAGATCGCACCATACTGAAGAAACCTTTATCCTTACTTCTAACTCCTAAAAGTTTAAAGAGGATAAATCTATTTCAACTCCTGCTCCCATAGTGGAAGAAAGAGTTGCTTTCTGTATAAAAACTCCTTTAGCTGAAGGGGGTTTATTCCTTTTTAAATCATCTAAAAGAGTCTCTAAATTCTGTGTAATCTGATCAGCTGAATAAGTTATATCTCCTATTCTGCCATGCACTATCGCTGCTTTATCTGATCTGTATCTTATTTGCCCTGCTTTAGCATTCTTTACAGCAGTTGCAACGTCTTTTGTTACTGTTCCTGTTTTTGGATTGGGCATTATGCCTTTAGGGCCTAAAACTTTTCCTAAAGGACTAACTATCTTCATAGTGTCCGGAGTGGCAATAACAACATCGAAATCCACTTCACCTTTCTTTAGTTCTTCAGCTAGGTCATCCATCCCAACTGCGTCTGCTCCTGCTTCTGTAGCAGCGCTTGCTTGATCACCTTCTACAAACACAGCCACTTTACAAGGCTTTCCGGAACCGGCCGGTAATAAGGTAGCTCCTCTCATGTTTTGGTCTGACTTAGAAGGATCTATTCCTAAATTAATGGCAACATCAATTGATTCATTAAATTTTACCTTGGGAGCTGATTGAAGAAATTCCATGGCCTCTGAAATCATGTATTTTCTTTCTTCTAATGTATCTATATATTCTTTTCTTTTACTTTGACTCATTTCTATCCTTCTACTTCAATTCCAGCACTTCGAGCACTTCCAGATAAAGTTCTAACAGCAGCATCCATGTCAGCTGCGGTTAGATCTGGATCTTTTATTTGAGCTATTTCTTCTAATTGAGCTCTAGTTACTTTTCCTACTTTTAAGCTGTTAGGTGTACCGCTTCCTGATTTAACTCCAGCTGCTTTTTTTATCAGCACTGAAGCAGGCGTCGTTTTAATAATAAAATCAAAACTCTTATCTTCGTATACCGTAATAACAACAGGACAAGGCATTCCTGGTTCTACGTCTTTAGTTCTTGCATTGAAAGCATTACAGAAATCCATTAACGGAAGTCCGTGCTGTCCCAATGCAGGCCCAACAGGTGGGCTTGGTGACGCAGCCCCGGCTGGTACTTGAAGCTTTATATAGGTTTCTATTGCTTTTGCCATTACCCTTTCTCTATTTGATTAAACTGTAGTTCAACAGGCGTAGATCTTCCAAAGATTAAGACCGCTACCCTTACTTTACTTTTTTCGTAGTTGACTTCTTCAACAACTCCACTGAAATCATTGAATGGTCCATCTACCACCCTAACCATTTCTCCAGGTTCGAATGAGATTTTGGGTTTCGTAACATCTGAGCCTTGTTCAAGTTGTTGCATAATTCCTTTAGCTTCTACATTTGATAAAGGAGAAGGTTTGTCCTTAGTTCCACCAATAAAGCCCATGACTCTAGGGGTGTCTTTAACTAAATGCCAACTGTCATCATTTAACTCCATGTTTACTAAAACATAACCAGGAAAAAATTTACGCTGAGTTTTTCTTTCTTGTCCGCCTTTCATCTCTACTACTTCTTCGGACGGGACCATAATTTCTCCAAACAAATCGCTCATCCCCAGTCTCTCTATTCTTTCAAGAAGGGCTTCACGGACTTTGGTCTCATATCCTGAGTAAGCATGTATGACGTACCACTGTTTATCCATATTTAACCCAATAAATTAGCCATAACCCAACCAAACAAAGAATCAAGACCCCAAAGCAACAAAGCGCATACGAATATTGCAACTACAACAATAAGAACAGTTTGAGTGGTCTCAGTTCTAGTAGGCCAAACAACCCTTCTTATTTCCGTTCTAGATTCTAAGACTATTTTTAAAGATTCCCTTCCTTCTACAGTAGTTGATAATACAAATAGGCCTAAAGCTGAAACTACAATCACGCCCAAAACCCTATAAAGTAAAGCTTCTTGAGCAAAATAAGCATTCCCATAGACGGCTAGTCCAATTATGGCTATACCCAAGAACCAACGGATATAATTCTGCATATTTATACTCTCATTAACCATATTCTTAGGCTAAGCTTTTTGGCTGAGTGGCAGGCCAGGAGGGAATCGAACCCCCAACCTACGGTTTTGGAGACCGTCGCTCTGCCAATTGAGCTACTGGCCTATTCAATAATTTTAGTTACTACTCCTGAACCTACAGTTCTTCCACCTTCTCTTATTGCAAAGTTCATTCCATCTTCCATCGCAATTGGAGAAATTAATTCAACTGACATGTCTATGTTATCTCCAGGCATAACCATTTCTACGCCTTCAGGTAGCTCGACAGCACCAGTTACATCAGTTGTTCTAACGTAGAACTGAGGTCTATAACCTTTAAAGAAAGGGGTATGACGCCCTCCCTCTTCTTTGGATAGAACATAAACTGTAGCTTCAAACTTAGTATGAGGATTAATTGCTCCTGGCTTAGTAAGAACTTGTCCTCTTTCTACTTCGTCTCTTTCAGTTCCTCGAAGCAGAATTCCAACATTCTCCCCAGCCTTACCTTCATCAAGAAGTTTTCTGAACATTTCTACGCCAGTACAAACTGTCTTTTGAGTTTCTCTAATTCCAACTATTTCAATCTCTTCGTTGACCTTGATTTCTCCTCTTTCAATTCTTCCTGTCACAACAGTTCCACGACCTTGAATTGTAAAAATGTCTTCAATAGGCATTAAGAAAGGCTTATCAGTGTCTCTAACTGGCTCAGGTACAAAGTCGTCAAGTGCTTGAACAAGTTCAGAAATCTTAGCCGTGTATTCAGCATCGCCTTCTAGGGCTTTAAGAGCTGATCCAACTATTACAGGGGTGTCATCTCCCGGGAAATCGTATTCAGTTAGAAGTTCTCTTACTTCCATTTCAACTAGATCTATTAACTCAGCATCATCAACCATGTCAGCCTTATTAAGGAAAACAACAATATGAGGAACTCCAACCTGTCTAGCAAGAAGTATGTGCTCTCTAGTTTGAGGCATTGGGCCATCAGCTGCATTCACAACCAGAATTGCGCCGTCCATCTGGGCAGCACCTGTTATCATATTTTTGATGTAGTCAGCGTGACCTGGGCAATCTACGTGAGCATAGTGTCTTGTTTCAGAATCATACTCAACGTGAGAAGTTGAGATCGTGATTCCACGTTCTTTTTCTTCAGGAGCATTATCAATTCCATCAAAAGCTATTGCTTCGCCACCTAGCGCTTCAGCTTGAACTTTAGTTATAGCTGCCGTTAAAGTAGTTTTACCATGATCAACGTGTCCTATAGTTCCAACGTTGACATGGGGTTTGGTTCTTTCAAATTTTTCTTTAGCCATTTTTTTTCCTAATTTTAGTTAATTATTTAACTGGAGCTCATAACCGGAGTTGAACCGGTGACCTCTTCCTTACCAAGGAAGTGCTCTACCACCTGAGCTATATGAGCAAAAAAACTATGTTTTTACTGCTTTTCAGGGAAGTAGAGTGATTCCTGAATAAACAGAAATATAAAGGAATTGATAAAAAATTTAGCAACAACAACCCACAACCCAAAGCTCGGAGCGCAATTAAAGTATTTTTATGCCTCTAATGCAAGCATTTTCGGGACTTTTTAGCATTTTTTATTCCTATAAAAAATAAAATAATCTTATTCTTGTTTAAGTGGTGGAGGGGGAAGGATTCGAACCTTCGAAGCACGAGGCGGCAGATTTACAGTCTGCTGGGTTTGACCGCTCCCCAACCCCTCCTAAGAGATACTAAACAGCGCGCAATTCTGTTACCGCAAGCTTCCTATGTCAACTTAATTTATAAAATTTGCTAACCTATACATTACTAATGACAGAAAATAATCCTAATCTCTCTGAAAAATCAATAAAAACTAATTTATCAGAGCCTTTATTGAAAGAGATTGGTTCTATTTTTATTGAAGATTCTACGGAATCCACAAATGACAATGCAAAAGAACACCTAAAAACTCAAAAAAACTTATTTTCTGTTCATTTAGCTGAACAACAAACTTCGGGAAGAGGAAGAAATAAAAAAAAATGGGTTAGTCCTCATGGACAAAATATATACCTCTCTTTGGGCTGGAAGTCTTCTATAAATCATTCTCAATTAGAAGGATTAAGTCTGGCTGTAGCAACAAGCTTGATTTCTTCATTAAAAGAATTCACTTCGAGTGATTTAAAAATTAAGTGGCCAAATGATTTATTAATTAATAAAAAGAAAATATCTGGGATATTAATTGAAACAACAGATTCAAAAAAAGGGTTAGATATTGTAATAGGAATAGGAATCAATGTTCACATGGATGAATCAGAAGGAGTAGATATAGATCAATCCTGGGGTAATCTTGAGGAGTTCCCTTCTAATAAACTGGATAGAAATAAGATAATCGTAAGTATTATTTCTGAAATGTACGAATTGTTTAAAGAATATCCAAAATCTGGGTTCAAAAATTATCTTCAAGCTTTTGAATCTCACAACCTGCTTAAAGATAAACTTTGTAAAGTTAATACGGATAATGAGACACTAGAAGGAAAGGTTTTAGGGGTAAATGAAAAAGGTGAATTGTTGTTTGAAAATGATGGAGAAATTCAGCATCTTCGTTATGGCGAAGTTTCGATAAGAGAACTATAATGCACGCCGCGCTGGCGTAGCTCAGTTGGTAGAGCAGCTGATTTGTAATCAGCAGGTCGTAGGTTCAAATCCTATCGCCAGCTCCATTTAACAAATGAACCTATCTATCTATCGGTAGAACAATTTGCAGAATGGGTAATTCCTAATTCATAGGAATTTATATCTTTAAGTTTCTTAATTAAGTCTGCAGCTTCAAGATTTTTCATAGGAGAATCATGACCTAAAAGTTCTTGAATTGATTCGTTTACTTTTAAAGTCTTGAAATTTTGCTCAAGTAGACCTGTGACTATATTTAATTCAATTTTTTGAGCTAAATGCATCTTAGCATCAAGTTCTTTTCTAGGATAAAAAACATCCCAAGTTACAAGATTTCTATTTTGAGTATAAGGAAATAATATTCCTTTATATTCTATTTCTTTTTTACTTTTATCTAATCTTAGTGACAATGAATCAGAAGGTGGTTTTCTGGTCTCAGACTTGTTCCAGTTATAAGACTTATAATAAGTGCATTCTAAATTAATAATATTAGCCTGTAGAAAACCTGATAATAATAGACTCATTGTAATTAAAACTCTTCTCATTACTTAACTTTATCAGATTTGCCGTTGTGCAAACCATATGCAAACCAAATGACACAGTTCGATGGTCTTTCCTAGATTCTTGTTGTCATGAGTA
>CAJWKH010000019.1 GCA_913042085.1 uncultured Gammaproteobacteria bacterium
GAAGATTGCTCTGCCCTATTCCACTGGAAGTAAATTCATAAGCTAAAAAAGTAGTAAATTTTCCTGGATCATTATGCCTCTCAGCAGCTTCAGCTGTATCCCTCCAAGCTGATTGGTGGGTTTCTCTATCATAAGCTTTTGTTCCGTAAATAGTATCTTCTTGCAGGTAAGCTTTTAAAATTTTAATAGGGTTTTTAGTAGGAGTAATTAACTCACCAGTTATGAGGCTTTGAAACAGGCCCATTCTTCTGACTAAAGAATCTGTATTCAAGTTTTTGTCATCATTTAAGCCATGTAAATCTTTTGCAAAACTCATGGACCCAGGAACGGTATTTGGATCCGCATAAGCCTGCAACATTCCAAGCCATGCACCGTGATCAGTTACAGCATAAAAATCTAATGGATCTTCTAATTGCATATCAAATCCTAAAGGATGTTTGATAGAGTCTCCTTTGGCGTATCTATAAGCATCATCAGGCGTGGCTTTAGTTCCAAATATATATGCATCAAAAGAGTACTTAGTGTGAACATGCAAATCTCCAAAATAGGCATCCATATTAGGATTTGAATCAAGAATAATTTCAGAAGAATCGCCGTTTAATGAAAAGTCAGTCACGTCATCTTTTATAGTGAATACTTTGTTTACACCAAGCAGCCATATTCCTAAAGATGCTATTAATAGAAATAAGATTGTTCTTAAAGCGATGACCATAATTTAACTCCTTTATTTATCAAAAGATTATACAGACATAAAGCTTTTTAAAGGATATATTGAATAATTTTAAAAATACTGTATATTTATACAGTATGAATGATATATATAAGAAAAATAAGCCTTCTGGACAGCCCATGGCTATTAGACAATTAAATACACTACAAATTGAAAGTCCGTTGAATTATATGTGGGTAGATAGACTAGTAACATCCATGTACGTAGTTTTATCAGCTGCCTTGATTACTATTTCTTTAGCATTAATGCTGGGTCTCTCAATATAAAATTAAAATTCCTAATAAGATAGGTTAGTCTAGATCTTAAATTTTAAGATCTATGGAAACATACACTAATACTCTCTTTGCTTGGACTGGTATTTCGATAATTGCCTTTATGGCCTTAATCTTTAAAAGTGCCCCTTATGGGAGACACTTTATACCTTCATTGAGATCATCAATGCCTTCAAGGTTAGGTTGGATTCTTATGGAATCCCCTACTGTCTCTTTAATGCTTCTTTTCATAATTTTTTTTAGTGATTCATTAGGAATTGTTGAAATGACATTCGCTCTAATCTGGATGGTCCATTATATTCATAGAGGTTTTATATGGCCACTTAGGGCAAAGTTAAAAGGGAAAAGAATGTCTTTAGTTGTTGTTCTTCTAGGTTCAATATTTAATCTAGTTAATGTTTATATTCAAGGATCGTGGATATTTATTTATGGAAGTTATGAAAAAGAATGGTTGTTGTCACCTTTTTTTATTGTAGGACTTTTAGTTTTTTTAATAGGCCTATATATCAATATTAAATCAGATAATATTTTGATGGAACTAAGAAAAGAGCATGGAAGCGGTTATCATATTCCTAATGGCTTTTTGTATAACAAAGTTAGTTGTCCTAATTATTTTGGTGAAATCTTAGAATGGCTAGGCTGGTTTATTATGACGCTTAGTCCTGCAGGCTTAGTATTTTTAATTTGGACAATGGCCAATCTGATTCCAAGAGCTAAATCAAATCATGAATGGTCTATAGAGAATATAGAAGGTTATCCTAAAGATAGAAAAAAGGTTATTCCTTACTTGTATTAATAGGCGCTAAGAGACTTTCGTTTCAATATTGAGCTGTCCTTCTAGACCTGCAATTCGATGTATTGCGCTTTCCAAGTAGGCCGGATCACTGGTCATTTCCACCATAGCCATAAGGCCGGGATACCTGACGATCGCGATCTTGTCCCAAAGATCTTCTACCTCTCCCAACATTAAACGGTTCACCGCTCCCTCAAATATCAGTTGCCCACCAACTCTTTCTATATGCGCCTGAACCTCCGTGCTATAGATCTCGTAGGCTTGCTCACCGGTCAGTTCTGTTTCACGACCATCTTCATATTCAGCTTTGTCTTTAAATTTAAGTAGGTTCACCATATGAATCGGTGTGTCTGCATCTCCTCCCAAAAAACTCTTAATTTGTTCTTCGTTAGGCGTTACTTTGTTTTCTACTTTCATCCAGCTGAGCTCATTATTTTGTGAATCAATTTCACTATAAACTATTAACATTATTAGTGTTATATTAATTAGCATAGATCTATTATCTGAACAGGAAGTAAATTTCATAGGAAGAACAAATGACAAACAGCAAAGCTCTACCTGTCCTCCATGGCGCTAATATTTCTCCTTACGTTCGTAAAGTTCGGGTAGCTCTCGCCTACAAGGGCATTGAGTATAGCAACACTCAACAGAGCCCGTTTAACGCGCCTGAAGAGTTCGTAGCAAAGAGTCCTTTGTCAAAGATTCCTTGTTGGGAAGAAGGAGAACTCATTCTACCTGACTCTTCCGTGATCCTGAGCTACCTGGAGTACCGATATCCGGACCCGCCGCTCCTACCTGCTGCAGCTGGCCCAAGGGCATATGCACTCTGGTTAGAGGAGTACGCCGACACCAAGGTAGGAGAAACCGTGGCCGGCGTCTTTTTCCAGCGGGTAATAATGCCTACTGCGTTCAAACAGGAAACCGACGAGCAATTGGTAAGACATTTGCTAGATTCAGCCCTGCCCAAGGTCTTCGATTACCTTACTGATTGTCTGGGGGGCGAAGAGTTTATGGTCGGTGGTAAATTTTCGATTGCCGACATCGCCATTACGAGCGCTTTTGTTAACTTCGCATTGGCGGGAGAGACAGTAGACACGGATAGATGGCCGGAGTTAGCCAGTTACATCCAACGCGTTCATGCCCAGCCCTGTTATGCGCCTATCGTTAAGGCTGATCTGGAGGGGGAGTTTGCTAGATTCAGACCTAAGGACAGTCATAATGCCTGAAGTAATCTAGGCTCTCTAGAATCTAACTATGATTGCAAATTCTTTTCTCTTTGAACTTGTTTATCAAAGCGTCTAACTTTATTCTATGCGACCATTTTAAAATATTAGGAGAGATTCATGGATCTTGAATACGGACCCGAATACGATGATTTTAGATCAGAAGTAATAAACTTCATTAAAGAGAATGAAGGTGTGAAGCTAAGCGGACCAATGCGAGACGAGAGTCGAGTAAATTGGCAACAGAAATTAATTGATAATGGTTATTTTGCACGCTCAGTTCCTAAGGAGTATGGAGGCTATGGCGGCCACATGGACATTATCAAGCTTAGAATAATTGCTGAAGAATTTGCTAAATCTCCGATACCGAAAGCCATGGGAGGCCAAGGCATACAAATGCTTGTACCTACTTTACTATCTTTGGGTACAGAAGAACAAAAACAAGCATATATTCGCCCTACTCTAAGAGGAGAAATGATTTGGTGCCAAGGTTACTCTGAACCCAATTCAGGAAGCGATTTAGCAAGTTTACAAACAAAAGGAGAGCTAGATGGCGATGAATGGGTCATCAATGGTCAAAAAATATGGACCAGCACAGCTCAACTTGCCCAAATGTGTTTTATTTTGGTTAGAACTGAACCTGATGCTCCTAAACATCAAGGAATTAGCTATCTATTAATGCCAATGGATAGTGAAGGCATAGACAGAAGACCCATTAAACAGATGACTGGGGATTCTGATTTTAATGAACTATTTCTTACGGACGTAAGAATACCGGCTGAGAATATAGTAGGTAGTAGAGGTGAGGGATGGCAAGTCGCAAATGCAACATTGGGTCACGAAAGAGGTTCTTTAGCTGATCCTAATGTAACTCAGAATAGACTTAACTCTTTAATAGATTTAATGAAAACAGAAACTATTGATGGGCAAAGAGTAATCGATAAACCGATCTTTAGAGATAGATTACTTTCTATACAAGGGCGGTTAATGGCACAACAATCTAATGCTTTAAGAATTTTGTCCTCTCAAATTAATGATGGTCAAGATGCTACGTTGGCTAAGTTTATTGTAAAACTACAAGGCACAGAATTACGTCATGAATTAGAAGGTCTAGCAATTGATGCAATGGGAGAATTAGGTACTTTATATGAAGACAGTCCTCATCTTAGAGATCATGGAGCCTGGCAACAAACATATATGTATTATCTAGGCTTAATAATTGGCGGGGGAACCAATCAGATTCAAAAAAATATCATTAGTGAAAGAGCACTAGGCATGCCTAAAGAGCCTAAAGTACAAGGAGCGTAATTATGTATTTTGGATTATCAGAAGAACAAAAAAGTCTTGAAGAAAACATAAGTAAATTCTTAAGTGACAACGCCCCTTTAGATACTATAAAAGCAGTTGCTGATGGTGAGGAAGCAAAAGCTGATGATATTCATAAAGGAATTATTGAATTAGGTTTGAGTGGTCTTATGGTTCCTGAATCCTACGGCGGGTTGGGACTCAACATGTTATTTGCAACGGTAGTATCATCAGCTTTAGGGGCCGGAACAGCACCCGTCCCTTATGCAGGAGCTTACGTTATGGCACCTATAGCAATCACATTAGCTGGAGACGAAGATCAGAAAAATGAATGGTTACCGAAAATTGCTGGTGGAGAGAAAGTAATTGGAGTTGGCCTTTCTGAATTTGTTGGGGCAAGAGAAGATGCTGGCATAGAGTTTGACAAAGGAAAGGTTTCGGGAAGAAGCCTATTCTTAATTGATGGTAAAAATGCAGATGCTTACTTGCTTGCAAATAAATCTGGTGAGCTTTTCTTAATAGATTCTTCTAGTAAAGGCATAACTGTTACTGAACTAGTTACTGTTGATAAAACTAGAACTTCGATAGAACTAACACTAGATAAAGTAGATGCCACCCTCCTCCCAGGTTCAAGCGATTTAAGTGTTATAGAAAAAGTCTTAGACGCAGGCAGATTAATGTTATCAGCTGATACTGTTGGAGCTTCTCAAGTTATGTTAGATAAGGCTGTTGCTTATTCATTAGAAAGAAAACAATTTGGACGACTAATTGGTTCGTTCCAAGCAGTAAAGCATATGTGTGCAGAGATGGCTGCAGAATTAGAACCCTGTCATTCTATGATTTGGCATGCTGCACATAGTCAAGATAGTTCTACTGAAGATGCTAGATTAATGGCTTGTCAGACAAAAGCTCATGTTTCAGAGGTAGGCAAACAAATCTCTAAAACATCTACCGAAGTACACGGCGGTATGGGTTTTACTGATGAGTTAGGTCTGCACTACTGGTTCAAGAGGATTGGACTTAATAGACAATTATTAGGCTCGCCTGAACTGATAAGAGAAGAAGCAGGTAAGTTACAAGGTTTTGATCAATAACTACAGAGCGTGACTGCGATCTGGAGACGTTTTCGCGTGCTCAGGCACTTTACAGATACGTTTCATTTCAATCGTACCTTTTCCTGGATACTCCCACTTGTAAACTCCATCTTCAATATAACGTTTGACCACTGTAGGGCCACCAAATAGCTTTTGGTGTAACTGATTGTCTTGCCATGTTGCGGTAGCCTGAGAGTTACGCATGCAAAACAAAAATGGGCCTATTTGCATGGGCGCAACATCATTAGACAACATGTCTGGAGAATGGTCATGTATAAGGCCGTAGGCAGTGACGACAACACGATCGCCACATTGCTCAACTCGTTCTACGTGATTCGGCAGGCTAGGATCGATACTCTTCCACAAACCACGGATGTCTTGAGCACCTTCAGGTAATTGCTCTGTGCAGCCTTGGAGGATTGGTCTTGGAAACACGGTATAACCGCACCCTGGTGTATGAGCTTGAGGGATATCTTTAGACTTTAGTCCAGAATTATCTAGGATCGGCAATTGGCAATAATCAATGTCAGTTCCGTCTCCTTCAAAAACCCAAGATGGGGTTTGATCAATAGGTCTAGGATAAAGCCAAAGTAGCAGAAAAAGAAATACTGGCAATAAAATCAAGATGGTTAATGTAATCAATAATTTACGCATCTTCTCTAGATCAACTTAGTACAGCAACTCCTATCATCTACAGCTATAGACTGTAGAAATCTTTAGCCGTCTGAAAAAACAGTGAATTTTTATCTTCTTCGCTGAAGTCTTTAGTCATCTTCTTAAAGGCGTTCCATAGAACGTGGTAAGAAATTGACTGCTTGTCTACAGGAAAGTTACTTTCAAACATGCATCGGTCTACACCAAATATTTCAATCGTGTGCTTGTAATATTCTTCGTGCGTGGAAACTAATTCATCAGAAGAAACAGGTAAGTCTCTTTTGTGCCACTTCCAGCCGTTTACCGGCATAGCCAAACCACCTAGTTTTGCATAAACATTAGGGCACTCAGCTAATCTTGCAGTATCTTCTTTCCATTGACCAAATATAGCCTCTTGCTTACCTTCATAGGGACCAATTCCTAAAGGTCCGCCAAAATGATCATGAACTATTCTTAGATCAGGTAACTCATTGGCTAATATGGTTAGGTCTTTGATTTGGTTATGGTAATGCCAAGTATCGAAAACAAGATCTAGTTTAATGAGTTGCTCTAGTCCTTTTTGAAAAACATCTTCTAAATAAATGCTTTCGGTTGGTTCTGAGTGAGCATTTTTAACTCTTTCATCTGCATCCCAGCCTCCGGAATGTCTAATGCCCCTAAACAAACCTGCTCCTTTCTCAATATGAACTTCAAGAACCTCTTTTGCAGAGTCTCCTAACATCATATCTACATGACCAATAATTCCTTCTATCTGAGCTTTAGATAAATCTTTTTTTGCTTCTTTTGCTATACCAACAACAAATTCAGTCTCTCCTACTGGTTTAAAGGCATCGGGACCTTCTTGGTGATATTCTTGACCACAATCTATATACACAGTTTTCTTAATATTGTGACCGCTTGATGTATCACGCCACAAATCTTCAAGCAAATATCTGTAAGTATTTTTTATTCCAGGAGGGTCTTCAGGACCGTGCCATAAATGATGATGTGGATCTATGATTTCTCTTTCTGGATCGATGATTTCTTCTTGAACTCGATCTATCCAGCCTTCTATTTCATGTATGTTCGACATTTAATTACCTTATTATTACAGAAAGAGCATATCCAAAAATATCTGCTATTTCATCTATTTGCTTATCTTTAAAAGAGTAAAACAAAAAAATCTAATAAAATTTTTCATGATAAGTCTTTAGGAATAGTATAGATTAAACCAAAAATTTACGTATGAAAGTCATAAATATATTCGCACTAGTAGCAATAATTTTTTCAATTTTTTCTAATCATTCGTTAGCTGATTCTAAAGATTTTGAATTGTATGTCATGGGTTTTGGTTCCTGTTTAACAGAAAAAAGAGAGCAGCCAATTTGGTCCGCAATCAAAGAAGAAAACCTGAAGGAATTCTTCTTCATGGGAGATAACGTATACGGCGACAATAAGGAAACCGGTGCACTCGATGACATGATAGTTGCCTACGCACTTCAGAAAGAAAAACTTCCTAAATGGTTAAATAATATAAATGTAAATGCAATATGGGATGACCACGATTATGGAAAAAATGATGGAGGAAAAGAGTATGTTTATAAGACGCAATCTCAAACCCTCTTTTTAGATTTTTGGAAAGTCCCGGAGAACGATCCCCGCAGAAGCAGAAAAGGTATTTATTTTTCCCAAGTTAGAGATATTAATAATCTTAAAGTTAACTTAATAGGATTAGACACCAGATATCACAGATCAGCTCTTGGACAAGAAGACAAACCTTATTCTGCTGTAGAAGATCTTTCTAAGACTATGTTGGGCAAGGTACAGTGGGACTGGCTAATAAGTGAACTGAGTAAAAAATCTAATTTAAATATTATCGTCTCTTCAATACAAGTTATACCAACAAACCATGGGTTTGAGAAATGGGGGAATTTTCCCCACGAAAGAGATAAGCTTTTAAAGTTAATAGAGAATTCTAATACTCCAACAATAATTATTTCAGGTGACAGGCACAAGGCAGGTTTATATAAGAAAGGAAATTTAATTGAATTAACTTCTTCTTCGCTAAACAAACCGCTGCCGAATTACATTTCTAAAATTTGGGACTTAATATCTAAAGAAACTGATGCTTATCTAACAGGAAAAATGTTTTATCCAGAGAATTATGGGACCGTTTCTTTTAATAAAAATGGCAAGATCTTAATTGAACTAAAAGATATAAATGGAGAAGCTATTAATTCAATAGAATTAAAATTATAGTATTACAAAAAAATTTAAGGATTAAATATGACTATTAAAATTTATGGTACCGAAGCTTCAAGAGCAACGAGACCTATATGGACTGCAGAAGAGATGGGCTTAGATTATGAGCTAGAAATGATGCCATTTCCTCCACGTGTATTTAAACCAGAATACCTTGAAATAAATATGCTAGGAACCATCCCATACATGACTGATGGAGATGTAAAAATGACGGAGTCAGTTGCAATGTCTCAATATTTAGTAGAAAAATATGGACCCACAGATTTAAGAGTGATGCCGGATGAACCAGACTACCCTACATATTTAAATTGGTTATTCCATTCAGATGCTACGCTGACATTTCCGCAAACAGTGGTTTTGAGGTATAAACTTCAAGAACCTGGAGTAGCTGACGCAGCTGTAGAGGGTTACAGCAGATGGTTTGTTTCAAGATGTAAGCTTCTTGAAACAACTTTAGAAGATAGAGAGTATCTTTGCTCAAACAGATTCACCATAGCGGATATATGCGTAAGTTATGCTTTCGTAGTGGCTAAATCTTTAGGTATTGAACAGGCTTTTAAACCGAATATAACTCGATATACCAATATGTTATTTGAAAGAGATGCTTTTAAAAGAAGTGTTGAGTATAAATATGAAGGTGAAGATCCCAGCGCGCCTTCAGAATAATAAATGATTAAAACAAAAACACTGATATGTAAATCACTGAGTGATGACATGTCAGGAGTGGAATTGGTTGAAAATCAGATAAATGAGCCTAAAGAGAATGAAATTCTAATTAAGGTAAAGGCAGCTTCAGTTAACTTTCCTGATTTACTTATGACTCAAGGAAAGTATCAACACAAACCTGATCTTCCTTTCGGGCTAGGTGTGGAAGGTTCTGGAATTGTTCAATCAGTTGGTTCTAAAGTTTCTAAAGCAAAAGAAGGTGATGAAGTAACTTTTGGAGCCTTGGGTAAAGGCGCTTTTACTGAACTTATATGTGTAAGTGAGAACAGTGTTGAGATTAAACCAAGCAACTTAACCTTTGAACAAGCAGCAGCGTTTCAAACCGCTTATCTAACAGCTTACGTTTCTTTAGTTAGAAGAGGAGAATTAAAGAGTGGAGAAAACCTTTTGGTGCACGGAGCTACTGGAGGTGTAGGAATGGCAGCTGTTCAGCTTGGTAAATATCTTGGTGCCAAGGTAATTGCCACCGGAACATCTGAAGAGAAATTAAAAGAAACCATCAGCTGGGGAGCTGATCATACAGTTCTGACCCATAAAGAAAATAAAGTAGAGTTCAGAAATGAAGTTAAAGAGCTTACCGGAGGTCTTGGTGCTGATGTTATATATGATCCGGTTGGTGGAGATGTTTTTGATCACTCGATAAGATGCATTAACTGGGGCGGAAGGATTTTAATTGTTGGCTTTGCAAGTGGCAGAATACCTACCCTTCCCATAAACATGGCATTAATTAAAGGTTTCTTAGTTGTAGGAGTTAGAGCGGGAGAATTTGCAAGAAAAAACCCAGAGAAAGGCGTAGAGAATAATCAAGAGATAAGAAGGATCTGTGAAGAAGGTTTTTTTGATCCTTATGTCTGTAAAACCTTCCTTCTGTCTGAAGCCAAAGAGTCTATCAAATACCTTTCAGAGAGAAAGTTAATTGGCAAAGTTGTGGTAAAAGTAGATTAATTATCTTCTTAATAATTGTATGGTTTCGAAATATCCAGTAAGGCAGGTCTTTTACCTTCTCCTACCCAAATAAAATTGTGAGCTACCATACCAGGCTCTACATATTTAGGCCTACCTATAATCTTATAGTTGTTTTGAGCGCAATGTGAATCTATATCTTGATCAGAATTTGCAACGAGATAATTCCTAACACTCTCAGTATCTACTGCAACAGCATAATAAAACATTTTTTTATTTTATAACTTTAGACAAGTAATTGGTGCTACTAAATCCATGTATTTAGCATAATCGATGTTAAACGTTTCTTTGTTTAGTTTTATAACGGGTATAAATCTATCTTTACTCTTAGTTCCATCGGTATACATGCCTAGTTCGTAATGATCTTTAGTGACCAATAGATCCATTTCCAGGTTTCCTTTCTTTAAAGTTTGAATAGCTTTTTTAGTTTCAACACCTAAAGTCAAAGAAAAAAGCACCTTAGGCTTATTGCCCCAACTATCTCCCACTCCAGCCATGAAACATTGAAACTTAATTAAATCCGCCCTTATAAAGCTAGAAAACACTAAAAATAAAATAATTGCTATCTTTTTAATCATATCTACATGGGCCATTGCTATTAGTTCGGCACATACCTGATTTTGTATCCAAATCTCTTTGGTTTATTTCTTTAAAGTCTTCTTGTGCTGTTTTTATATTTTTAAATCTTTCTTCACAGTTAAGATTTCTTGAGTCTATTTCTAAAAGAAGTTCTTTCAATAAATAGGTCCTATCTTGGACATTCATTGTGTTGTAATCAGGATCACCCTCAGGAAAGCATAAATAATAATCATCCACTTCTGTGATAGGCATCTTTATGCCCTCTTTTAAAGTTGAGCAAGAAGAGAGTAATAGAGCGCAAAAGAAAAATATAGATAACTTTTTCATCTAATAAACTAACTCAATACTTAAGAAAAGAATTGAAGGCGCTAGAAGGCATCCAAGTCCTGTATAAAAGGTTGCAGTCATGGCTCCGTAGGGTACTAATTTAGGATCTACCGCCGCTAAACCAGCCGCTACACCGCTATTGGTTCCCATCAATCCTCCAAAGATCATGGCTGAATTTGGATTATTTAGACCGATATATTTAGCTAAAAGTGGAGTGCCAATCATTACTAAGATAGATTTGACTAAGCCCGCAGCTATGCTTAATGCAATAACTTCTGAGCTGGCGCCTAATGCACTCCCTGTAACTGGGCCTACAACAAAAGTAACAGTCCCTGCTCCAATCGTTGAGATGCTAACGGCATCAGTGTATCCAAAAATGATAGCAACTATAGCTCCTACAAAAAAAGATAAAGTAACTCCAATAAATAAAGAAGAAACCCCTGCGATACCTGATGCCTTTAGGTCGTCTAACTTAACGCCATAGGCCGTAGCTACAATTGCAAAATCTCTTAGCATAGCTCCGCCTAACAAACCGACACCTGATAAAAGACCAATGTCTGCCACACCTTGCTTGCCTCCTGTGTAAGTGCCGCCCAAGTAAGCAAATAGAAGACCTAAAATAATAGCTATAGCAGAACCATGAAATTTTCCTTCAGTTAATTTATTTGAGAGGAAGTATGAAAACCAAACAATACAGCCCACAAAAACAAAAGAGGTAATAAGTCCATTCTTAGAAAGAACGGTGTTAATGATCTCCAATATATCCATCATTTCTTGATCTTGCTTAACACTGGTATTAATAAAAAAGAAAGTAGCACAGCAACGCCTCCAGAAAGAAGAGCAATTAATCCTCCATCTACTGCACCTAAAACATTCTGTTTGGAGGCCATAGCTACCACTATAGGAATGTAGATCATACTCCAGAACGTAATCCCCTTTTCTGTAATATCGCCGAGCCTAAATGATTGTTTTAAGTAATCCGATAAAAAGATTAAGAGAAGCATAGCTATTCCAATACCTCCAATATTGGCATCTATTCCAAATAGCCTACCTAGTAACTCTCCTAAAATGATCCCCAAGAGCATACAGAAGGATAATAAAGCTACGCCGTAAATTACCATGCTTAATATTATTCCACTTACTTAATTGAAAAGGCCAAAATAACATTACCTGCCATTTGCCCATGTTGTGAATATCCACTATTGATAAAAACCCAGTCATCAACTATGACAGGTCCAGCGGCATCTATAGATCCTCCTGCAGCAGGATTGCCGTTAACCGTTTGATAGTCCCTTAGAGTATCAAATTCCCATAATTTATTTCCATTTATAGTTGAATGAGCAGAAAATCTTCCGTCCAAAGCGCCTGCGTATAGGACGTCTCTCGCTACAGATATAGGAGCAGAAAAACCGACAGTGCAGCTTCCTTCTCCTACCAAAGGTTTTCTGTCTTTACAAATATCGTCTAGCATGTAAGACCATAAGATTTTACCCTCTTCAAAGTCTAATGCGTACAGTCCAGGTTTAGGTTCAGTGTCGTACTCCCTTCCTACTTCTCTGTCCGAAACAGGCACATACAATCTATCGTTGTCAGTCGACATGCCAAAATGAACTCCACCTAAAAGACCCCCTCTTCCAACTTTAGTTTTCCAATCTATTTTCCCCGTAAAGGTATTTAACTTAAAGACCCAGCCTGATTTTTGTCCAGCAAATAAAACTTTATTTCCATTTTTATCAAAAGATTGAATAACGGATGCACCAAAGTCAAAATCTGGGCCATCTTCTTCAGGACAAGTCATTCTTTTAATTACAGGAATTTCGCATCCAACATTATGAGCATCACCAGATAAAGTTTGTGTAGCCCATAATTTTTCACCGGTTTTAATGTTTAAGCTAACAATGGCATCACTAAATTCTGAAGCTGGAGATTGTGTACTTTGTCCTGTCCCAAAAAAAACTCTTCCTTCCTCAATATCAACACCAGGAGCATTCCAAACAGCAGCTCCGGAAGGAGCAAATTTTTTGACTCTTGTAATTAGACCTTTCTTAGTAAATTGTGCTTCTTTTAGTATCCTATGATTCCAAATAATTTCTCCACTTGAGGAATCTAAAGCCGCCATGCCCCCGCTAGTTTTACAACATTCATAACTAGGATCGATAGCTAAAACTGTTTCATAAGTTGAAATAGGTACTAATAGATAATTTCCCACGTGAACAGGCGAAGCTGAAGAAGTGTTCGATTCATGTTCTTTAGGTATCTTAGTTTTCCAAATTAACTTTCCATCTAATGCATTAATCTTAAAAACATTGAAATCTGAATCTATTAGGTACAAAGCATTTCTACTTAATGTATCAACAGCAGGTGCATTTCTTAATCTTGCCTTTGATTGAAATTTCCAATACACGCATCCATTTTCTTTATCCAGTGCATATAAAGTATCTGATCCTGATATGAAGACCAATTCTCCAATTACCATAGGTTGAGCTCTTACCTCTTGGCTGCCTATACCAAAGGACCATTTCAGTTTTAGTTCTTTTATATTGCCGGAATTAATGTTTGTATTGGTCTGATTTCTTGAATTAAAGGCATCATGACCCCAACTAAACCAATTAGAATTTGAGTTCAAAGAACCTTCAGAAAGATCTTTTTTACAGTAATTATCATTAGAGTTTGTTTTAGCTAAATCACCTTCTCCTTTCGAAAGATGCTGAGCTATTGCTTCTTTTTGCTCAACAGAAAGGTGTTGAGCTTGCTGTTTCATTTTACCTTCCTGCAAAACATTCAGTAATTCAGATTGAGAGTAATACGTCATTGAAGAAAGAGAGATTAAATTAAGGCTGCTATCTTCATGACATGAAGCGCAATTCTCTTGAGATAGAACTTCTCCGTCTAAAGCGTAAACAGAAGTTGAAAAGAGAAAAAATAAAGCTATATAAAATTTCATTACTTTCGTTAATACAAAAATATAAGAATAGTCACAAGAAAGCCAGTAAAGATAATGAATCTTCTTACAACTATTTCCGGAAGTGCTTGGGTTAGCTTAGCTCCGCAAAAACCACCTATTGCTGAAAAGATCATCATATAAAAAACATACGACCACTCTATATAGCCACTAATAAAGAAAATACACACAGACACAAAAGTTAGAAGAAAAGAAAGTAGAGATTTGATAGCTGATAAGTGTTTGATCGTCATCTCTCTACCTAAGGAGAGAGCTGCTAAAGTTGCTATTCCCAAACCGCCATTAAAATACCCTCCGTATACACTTACCAAGCTAACCCCAAGGAATTGAGGTAAATTTCCTGGCTTTTCTTTCTTGCTTCTTTTCGGATTAAAAATAAAAAGTAGAGTAGCAAGCAAGATTAACCAGGGTAAAAGGGATATAAACACTTCATCTTCTGTGTTTATCAACAATAGAGCTCCTAAAACAGAACTTGCACTAGCTATGCTAGCTAAGGTTATTAAGTGTTTTCTATCTAAATCGCGATAAAGATTCTTAAATCCAATCACCGATCCAAAATAACCTGGTAATAATGAAGCTGCGCTAGTTGTATTAGCATTAATCGGTGATATGCCTAGGAATATCAGAGCAGGTAAGGTTATAAAACTACCTCCTCCAGCAAGTGCATTAAGATTTCCTGCCAAGAAAGCTGCTGCGCACACAATAAAAACATTCAGAACGGGTTCCAAAACTATAAAGAATTAAATCTTTAAACTCCTTCTACGATTACAACAAACCTGTTAGAAGATACAAGGGCGTGCTCCAAAGCTACTTTATACTCTTCAGAGTGATAAGCCTCTAATGCTTTTTCTTTAGAGTCAAACTCGACTAGCACAGTTCTCTCAAGGCCACTGCCTTCTAATTCAACTTGATCTCCTCCTCGAACTAAAAACTTACCACCGTATTTTTCAATGGCTGGACCAGCTAATTTAGCGTACTCACCATACTCTTCAGCGTCAGTCACATGACATCTATTAATCCAATAACCTTTCATTTAATCTCTATCCCCCCATCTTGTGTTTAAAACCATGTTACTGGTTAAGTTAACTATTTCGTAAGGTACCTTTTTATAAATAATAGGTTCAAACCTTGTCTTCCTTGTTCTTGCTTTAAGAAACTTCTTCGCATCTCTTTTCTTAAAAGCACCTTCAGATTTTAAAACCTCAATATTCTCTAAAAACCCTTCTTTAGAAATACCATAAGAATAAGTAAAAGAACTTTTTCCACTTGGAGTATCGGCAGGAGTCTCGAAGCCAGGAGAGACAAAAGATGGGGTGCAAAATAATCTTTTGCAGACTGATAGAGTTTTTGAATCATCCCAACTTTTAAGAGAGCAGCTTGATCCCTGACAACTTAGACAAGTATTAAAAGCTGAATCTCTATGCTTAAGAACTGCACTTAATATACTTTCAGTCATGGGAATCATTGGGTCGCAAGCTACGGGCTGCGCCTCTTCAGAGTAATTAAAATAACTAATAAAAATTAAAGATAAAACATAAATAATCTTTTTCATTAGAACCTCGTAAATTTATTTAACCAGTTTAGATTAACCCTTAATGTGGTCAACTTAAAGAGATAAGTCTTAAGTATATTAAGATTTAAACGTTAGTCTTTTTGAATGAAGAATGGGTTCAGTATAACCACTCGGTTGAACCCTTCCTTGCAAGGCTAAATCACAAGCTGCTGAAAAGGCTATGCCTTCGTAGCTTGGCGACATGTTTGTATATTCAGAATCACCTTCATTTTGCTTATCAACAATTACTGCCATCTTTTTCATTGTTTCTACAACCTGCTCTTCCGAACAGATATCGTGATGTAGCCAGTTAGCTATGTGTTGACTAGAAATTCTACAAGTAGCCCGATCCTCCATTAGACCAACATTATTAATATCAGGCACCTTGGAGCAGCCTATGCCTAAATCCACCCATCTAACCACATAACCTAATATGCCTTGGCAGTTATTATCTAGCTCATCTTGTATATCTTTTTCGCTTAATGATGAAACATCTTCAAGTAAAGGAATGGTGAGTATGTCGTTAAGATCAGCTTTAGTTCTAGATTTAATTGTTTCCTGCCTTTCACTTACTAAAACTTGGTGATAATGAATGGCATGTAAAGTAGCTGCAGTAGGCGAAGGGACCCAAGCACAGTTCGCGCCTGCTTCAGGATGCATAGATTTACTCTCATACATTCCTAACATTTCGTCAGGCATAGCCCACATGCCTTTGCCTATTTGTGCTTTTCCACTAAAACCAGTTTCGAGACCAACATCTACATTCCAATCTTCGTAGGCATTTATCCAGGGTTGTTGTTTCATAAGAGCTTTTGGAATCATCGGTCCTGCTTCCATGCTGGTATGAATTTCATCACCGGTTCGATCCAAGAAACCTGTGTTAATAAAAATAACTCTGTCTTTTGCTGCCCTAATGCATTCCTTCAAATTAACTGTTGTTCTTCTCTCTTCATCCATAATGCCAACTTTTACAGTTAAGGGTTTTATATCAAGAGCTTTCTCAACAGCTGCAAATAAATCACAAGTAAATTGAACTTCTTCAGGACCGTGCATTTTAGGTTTTACAATATAAACACTTCCTGTTCTTGAATTACTAAGACTTCCGGTTTCCATCAAGTCATGCTTGGCAATACAAATTGTAAACATGGCGTCTAAAATTCCTTCAGGGATCTCATTACCTTCTTTATCAAGCACAGCAGGGTTAGTCATAAGATGTCCAACGTTTCTGACCAGCAAAACGCTTCTTCCAGGTAAAGTTAATGACTCGCCGTCTGATCTAGAATATTCCCTATCTGCATTAAGGGATCTTGTCATTTCTTGATCTCCCTTTACAAATGTTTCTTTTAAATCTCCTTTCATTAAACCTAGCCAGTTCCTGTAAGCTATGGTTTTATCTTCAGCATCCACTGCAGCAACAGAATCCTCTAAATCTTGTATAGTTGTTACGGCAGACTCTACCATCACATCCTTTATTCCAGCAGGGTCATCTTTACCTACTGAATCTTCTTTATCTACTTGAATTTCTATATGTAAGTTATTGTTTTTTAACAATATTCCACTTGGATTATCGGGATCACCTAAATAACCAACAAACTGTCCTTCATCCTTTAAACTAACTGTCGATTGATCAGTCAGAGTTATGTCTAAATTATTATCACTAACCTTAAAGCCTGTAACATCAGCGTAAGATCCGGAGCTTAATGCGACAGTCTGATCAAGAAAGTTCTTAGAGAATTCTATAACCTTATCTCCTCTAACAGGATTGTAAGCCCCTCCCCGCTCAGCACCACCCTCTTCAGATATCATGTCAGTTCCATAAAGAGCATCGTATAAGCTTCCCCATCTAGCATTAGCTGCATTTAAAGAGAACCTTGCATTCATTACCGGAACCACAAGTTGTGCTCCAGCAATAGTTTTTATTTCATCATCTACGTTGTCGGTAGAAATTTCGAAGTCATCACCTTCCTCTAGAAGGTAATTGATCTCTTTTAAAAAACTTATATAAGCTTCTTGATCATGGGGCTCACCTTTTCTTGAAAGGTGCCATTGATCTATTTTGTCTTGAATATCTTCTCGTTTCTGAAGAAGTCCTTTATTTCTAGGACCGAATTCATCGAGTATAGTTTCTAAAGAATTCCAAAAGTGATCTGCGTCCACACCAATGCCATCTATAACTTCAGTTCTTAAAAATTCATCCAATTCTTTCGCTACTGTTAGGTTTCCATATTTCAGTGTTTCCGTCATCTTTTGTCCTATTTCGTGAAAATTAAAAGAGCTTAATCTTACAGTTATCTTGCTAGTATATAAATAGTATTTTTTTGTTAATTATTAAGCTAGCATAGTTAGCCCAAAAATATAAAAGGAAATAAATATGACAACCATTAATGAGGTCACAACTTTAGATATAAATGATGAAGTAGCTGTAGTTACTCTAAACTCACCTCCAGTAAATGCCCTGTCTGCTAACGTCAGAGAAGGCTTGAATGAAGGTGTAGGGTCGGCGATTAAAAATGAAGCAGTAAAATCCATTGTAATCATTTGTGAAGGAAGAACATTTATAGCAGGAGCCGATATAACGGAATTCGGTCAAGCGCCTAAAGGGCCTTCACTGTACGAAGTACAGGACATGATTGAAAACTCTCCCAAGCCCGTAGTAGCAGCTATACATGGTACAGCGCTAGGAGGAGGTTTAGAAGTAGCTCTTACTTGTCATTACAGAATTGCCGTTCCTTCTTCTAAATGTGGCCTTCCGGAAGTTAATTTAGGACTGTTGCCTGGTGCTGGAGGCACACAAAGATTACCCAGGATAGTTGGGGCTGCGAAAGCATTAATTATGATGACTAGCGGAGAGCACGTTCCGGCTAGCCAATGCCTAGAAATGGGACTGGTTGACGAAATAGCTGATGAAGATGATCTGCTTGGTGGCGCTGTTTCTTTTGCTAAAAAGATCGTTTCTGAAAATAGACCATTAGTTAAAGTCAGAGATGCAGACGATAAGATTAAGTCTGATAAAGGAAACGATGCTCTCTTTTCTGATTTTAGGAAATCTATTGCTAGAAAAACCAGAGGTTTTCTAGCTCCTGAATACAACATTCAATGCGTTGAAGCGGCCGTAAACCTTCCATTTGAAGAAGG
>CAJWKH010000020.1 GCA_913042085.1 uncultured Gammaproteobacteria bacterium
TTCTTCCATTTAATTACTCCCTTTAAAAAGGTTATTATTCTTCATTAGTATATGGAAGGTCAAAGAAAATTATCCAAAAATGCTTGGAAGTGGGCTTTTTATGATTGGGCTAACTCAGGGTTTGCAACTACAGTTATGGCTGGTTTTTTCCCTATCTTTTTTAAATCCTTCTGGGCAGGTGACTTAGAAGCTGCTGAAAGTACGTTTGTCATAGGTTCTGTAAATTCTTTAATTGGCTTATTGATAGCTATAAGCGCGCCAATATTAGGAGCCATCGCGGATGTCGGTAAAACCAAAAAGAAATTTTTATTCATTTTTGCTGCACTTGGCATAGCAGCCACTGGATATTTATTCTTTATACCAGAAAGCTCATGGAAATTAGCCGTCGTATTTTATGGCTTAGGTGTTATAGGCTTCTCAGGAGGAAATATTTTTTACGATTCTTTGATAGTTTCAGTTTCTTCTCCTAATGAAAGAAATAGAACTTCTTCACTTGGGTTTTCATTAGGATACTTAGGAGGAGGTCTTTTATTTCTTCTTAACGTAGCTATGTATTTATACCCTCAATGGTTTGGACTTTCCGGCCCAGCTGATGCGGTACTTTGGTCATTCTTGAGCGTGGCAATTTGGTGGTTTATATTCTCGATGCCTTTACTCTTATATGTGAAAGAGTCAAATGACCTTGTAGAGCAAGAAAATAATAATATTGTTACTAAGGCATTCACCAATCTATTAAACACTGCCAAATCTGTAAGAAATTATAAAAAAGTAGTAATTTTCTTATTAGCCTACTTCTTATATATGGATGGCGTTGACACAATCATAAGGATGGCTACATCCTATGGCTCAGATATTGGATTATCGGCTTCCTCGATGATAAGCGCTCTTTTGTTAACCCAGTTCATTGGTTTCCCAGCCACTCTAGTATTTGGTTTTTACGCTGATAAGTTTGGCTATAAAGAGTCTCTTACCTTTGCAATTATTGTGTATATAGGAGTGGTTTTATTTAGTTCCCAAATGGATACGGCTACTGAATTTTTTATAGTTGCTGGAATTATAGGTCTTGTTCAGGGAGGGGTTCAGGCGATTAGTAGGTCTTATTTTAGTAACCTAATCCCTCAAGACAAAGCAGCAGAGTTTTTTGGCTTTTATAATTTTATAGGTAAATCTTCAGTATTCTTAGGCCCGTTTATGGTTTCAGGAATAGCTTTATTAACAGGAAGTCCAAGTATAGGGATATTGAGTTTATTAATTTTATTTATACCTGGCTTAATTCTTCTTTGGAAAATCCCTGATAACTAAAATAAATTCCTAGCAACTAACGCTTTTTTTAAAACAGTTGGTTTGTCCGTCATCAAACCATCTACTCCTAAATCTATTAATCTATACATTTCTTCAGTTTCATCGATAGTCCATACATGGACTAATTTATTAAGATCATGAACTTTCTTAATAAATCTTCTTGTAACAATCGGTATTCCGAATTGAGATACTGGTACTTGAGCACAAGAACCTGGAGATGCTTTAAAGTTTAAGCCATAAGAGCTTAATAACAACCTAACAACTTCTGCTTGACCCATAGAAGAACATAAATCTGAACCAGTTAAATATCTTATGCGATTTAATCTATTTGTAGAAAAAGCAGCTAGACAAACCCTGTTTAAAGCATGATGATTTTTAACTATCCTAATTGTCTCTTCTACAGCAGAATCTACTTTTATATCTATGTTAAATCTAAGGTTTGGAAAAGAAGAAAGAGTCTCTTCAAGAGAGGGTATTCTTCCTCCGAGAATCAGATCAACTTCTTTAATTTCTTTAAAAGTTAAGTCACTTACTCTTTTGTTAAGACCAGCTACTCTCTTTAGGTCGCTGTCATGAAAAATAACAACTTTACCATCAGAAGTTGATTGAACGTCTGTTTCCATAAAAACAAAACCCAAGTCGGAAGAATATTGGAATGCTTCTAATGTGTTTTCTGTCTTTTCTTCATCCCCACCGCGATGAACGAAGCCATAAAAACTGTAACCTTTAAAAAATGGATGCATCTTAAGAAGTAAAATAACACTATCTCAAGTGTTTTCAATTGGTTATTCTTATTTGTTATGGAATGGTTATTACCAACTATTATTATTTTATTTGTAGCTTTATACCTGCCTTACTTATACAAGACTTTCAGATTAAAGAAGATAAGCGTATCTCACGTTCCTGAAGAGGGCGATTGGGCTAAATTATCAGATGGTAATATTTTTTATAGATGGTTCCTTCCTGACAAAGAGCATTCTAATGGAGAAACAATTGTGCTTGTGCACGGTTTCTCTACCCCTAGTTTTGTTTGGGGAGGCTTAATTAACACCTTCTGTAATTCTGGATTCAAAGTACTTGTTTATGACCATTTTGGTAGAGGTTTTTCTGAAAGACCTCGTATTAATTACGATAAAGAACTTTATATAAGGTCCTTGAAAGAGTTAATGGATGATCAAGACATAAAGGGTAAAGTTCATCTAGTAGGCTACTCAATGGGCGGGCCTATAGTTGGATATTTTGCAGATAAATACCCGGACCAGACTAAATCCATATCATTAATTGCTCCAGCAGGTTTTCAACAAGCCATGTCTGGAGTTAATAGCTGGACTATTAAGCCAATAATAGGGGAGTGGTTTTGGCATGTTTTTAATAATAGAATCTATGGCGTAGGTAGAATGTCAGAGACTTCGTATAGTGATGATCCTTTGTCAATTAATGAAGAGGAATTCTTAGAGAATTTTAATAAACAACTTGTATTTAAAGGTTTTACAGAGTCGCTACTTTCGACAGTAAGACATTTTAATTTATTGGATTGCAGAAGGATGTATAAAAACGTAGGCAATTTAAATATCCCTACTTTTGTAGCTTGGGGAAAGGCGGATGGAGTTGTTCCTCATAGCTCTAGTAAAAATCTAAAAGAATGTATACCTCATTCTGAATTACTCACGATAGAAGAAGGTACTCATGATATTACTTATAGACAACCTACTGAGGTTGGAGAATCTATTAATAACTTTCTTCTAAATAAGACTTAATGGATTTTAGAGACATCAGCCCTTATCCTGACCAGGAGGTAAATGCGCAGATTAAGAAACTGATAAATAATAAGCTTTTCTTTCAACAATTAGCTAAATTTCTATTCCCCATTTCTTCAAAATTATTGCCTGGATTTTTTGAAATATTTATTAGGGGTAAATTCAAAACTTCTTTTCAGTTTGCTGATACAGTCAAAGAGTTTCAATCTAGTTTAGCGCCGTACGTAAAAAAGATGATAGACAAGACTACGGATGGATTTACCTTTTCTGGAGAAGAAAACCTTTCTTCCGATGCCTCTATTTATATCGGAAACCATAGAGACATTGCTTTGGATGCAGCTTTCTTAAATTATCTTCTTTATGAGCAAAAAAAGGAAACTCTAAGAATAGCGATTGGAGATAACCTCCTTGATGGAAGTTTTGCAGAAATCTTGATGAGATTAAATAAAAGTTTCGTGGTTCATAGGGACATCCACGGAATTAAAGAGACTCTAAAAAGGTTAACGAAACTATCTACATATATAGACCATTCATTATTTAATGACAATGAGAGCATCTGGATTGCGCAGAAGGAAGGAAGAGCAAATGATGGTAATGATTTTAGTGATGTAGCTGTCCTCAAGATGCTTTATCTTTGTAAAAGGAAAGAATTGAGTTTCTGTGAATGGATTAAAAAAATAAACTTCATACCTGTTTCTATATCCTACGAATACGATCCTCTTGATGTAACTAAAGCAAGAGGGTGGGACCATCATGAAGAAATGTCACTGGAAGAAATTAATGAAAGTGTTTTACAAGAACTTGCTACAGGTTTGTTTAGAGATAAAGGAAGAGTGCACTTACATATTTGTGACCCTATTGAATATGATGGTGATGATATTGAAGAGCTTTCTCGTTTAATTGAACAGGAAATATTGGCAAATTATAAGATTTGGCCCACTTCTCACATAGCAGCAAAAGCATTATCTAATACAGACCCTTCCATAGATTTTTTTGATGAAAATAAGATTAAATTACTTCAGGAGTCCAAATTCCTTAATCGGTTTAATGGTTTAGAAGAAAACGTAAGGAAAGAATGTTTAGAGACATATGTCAGACCAATGATTAATGGTAAAAAGGCCAGAGGAGATCTCTGACCTTTTAAGAAAGCATCTTAAATGGGGTCAAAGAGTGCTTTCTTCCAAAAGGGGAGTTAAGCTCTTTTACATAGAGAGGGTAATAGCAATGACGTCATCATCTTCTGCTAAATCATCATCATAGTCTATATCGTTCCAAGACAAAGAGACCGTTAATCCTGCAAGATCCATCGGTAGGTCATAACTTAAAATAGTGTATTTACCTATTTCATCATAGTCTCCATAAGTGAGACCTACACCTGATTCTCCTAGGGCTACTGAGAACTCTACATTATCCGGTGCATCATCTTGGCCGGCAGAATAAGTTACTCCAAAGAAACTATAGCCAAGACCAAGATAAATTTCTTCCGCATCATAATCAGCACCGGGAAAGTCATATAACAAGTAACCAATATCATAGCTTAGACCGCCTTCAGTTTCTCCTGCATAACCAAGGTAATAATCTAATTCCATTGTTGCATCATCACCATATTCAACATTTGATCCCCAGACACCAAAATATGCACCACTTTCACCAGATATATCAAAACCACCTGATACAGCTGCTTGGCCATCTGATTGTGTCATACCTCTCCACATGTATTCACTAGAGAGAGCAACATTGCTTTCAAATTCTGCTGCTTGAAGTGTTATAAAACTTGAAAGAAAGGCAATAATCCCAATTTTAATTACGTTATTCATTTAAACTCCTTAAAAAATTAATAAATATATATTTATATATGCAATTTTAATGCCAATTAATTAACACTAGATTTGGTAAAAAATGCACAGAAGTAGTGCAACCCTACAAATTCCTTCTCAAATTTAAACTCTAACTATGTCTATCTATCTACATATCGTGTAATATTTCGCCCCTTTAAAGTATCAAACATTGGGAGACAAGATGGAAATTTCAAATAAAGTCGCACTTATAACCGGGGGAGCTTCTGGCTTAGGTTTATCTACAGCCAAAACTCTTGTTGAATCAGGAGCTAACGTTATGCTTCTTGATCTAAATGAAGATAACGCGAAAGCGGCAGTTGAAGACTTAGGAGATAAATCAACTTATGTAATAGCAAACGTTACTGATGAAGAGTCAGTACAAAACGCTATAAATGAAACTCTTAAAAAGTTTGGCGGTATAAATATAGTTGTTAATTGTGCTGGTATCGGCAGTGCGAGTAAAACTGTTGGACGTGATGGAGCTCATCCTCTAGATTATTTTAAAACAGTTGTTGATATAAATTTAAACGGTACATTTAATGTTCTTAGGTTGGCTGCAGTTGAGATGGGTAATAATGAACCAAATTCTGATGGGGAATGTGGTGTTATTATTAATACAGCTTCAGTGGCAGCTTACGACGGTCAAATAGGACAAGCTGCTTATAGCGCCAGCAAAGGAGGCGTGGTGGGTATGACTCTTCCTATCGCTAGAGATTTAGCCAGAATGGGAATTAGAATTAATACAATTGCCCCAGGAATATTTGATACTCCTCTTATGGCAATGGCACCTGATACAGTAAGAAACCCATTAATAGAAATGACGCAGTTTCCTAAGAGACTAGGTATACCTGCTGAATACGCTGCATTAACTAAGCATATTATTGAAAACGCATTCCTTAATGGAGAAACGATTAGGCTAGACGGCGCTATAAGAATGCAACCAAAGTAAATGGAATTCTTAACTGACTACGGAATTTTTCTCTTAAAAGTTATTACTATAGCTTTAGCTATAACAATACCTTTGTTGGTCATTATAGGTTCTTCTAAATCTAAAACTCCTTCGAAAGGAAGTTTAGTAGTTAAGAATCTATCTAAGAAATATGAAGATATGGGAACTGCTATAAGGAGTTCCCAGTTAAACTCTAAAGAGCTTAAAAAATACAATAAAGAGATACAAAAGAAAAAGAAGGCGGACGATAAAAAACCATCTAAAGAAGATTCTGTTTATGTCTTAAATTTCAATGGAGATATTCAAGCTTCAGAAGTAACTAAGTTAAAACATGAGATAAATGCCATTTTACTTTCTGACACTAAGTGTAAAGAAGTTGTCATCAAAGTAGAGAGTGGAGGGGGTTCTGCATATGCGTATGGTCTTTGTGCTGCTGAGTTAAAACGATTAGTTGATAATAAAATTAAATTAACAGTTTGTATTGATAAAGTAGCTGCAAGTGGAGGCTATTTAATGTCTTGTGTAGCTTCAAAAATTATAGCGGCACCTTGGGCTATAGTTGGATCTATAGGTGTTATAGCTCAACTTCCTAATTTTCATCGTCTTTTAAAAAAGAATTCAATAGACTTTGAAATGCATACAGCCGGAGAGTTTAAAAGAACCCTAACTACTTTAGGTGAGAACACTGAAGACGGAAGGAAGAAATTTAAATCGGAACTAGAAGACTTACATTTAATTTTTAAAGACTTTGTTAAAGAGCAGAGACCTCAAGTAGATACAAAAGTAGTTGCTACAGGTGAAGTATGGCAAGGTGAAAAAGCAATAGAAGTAGGTTTGATAGACGCCTTAGGAACTTCTGATGATTACTTAGTGGGACTTTCTAAGAAATTAAAACTGTTTGAAATAGACTATGTTGAGAAAAAAAATCTAACTGAAAGGTTCGCGTTTTCTGCTCAATTATTAATAGAAAAATCAATTTTAAAATTCTATGACATTGTTAATAGGGATAGATTTATATCATGACTACTTATCAAGCACTCGAATCAGTAAAAACTGAAGAAGGTAATATTCTTTCTGTGGTAGAAAAGAATATAGATGAATTACCAGATGGTGACCTTCTTATTAAAGTTAGTTATTCTTCTTTAAATTATAAAGACGCAATGTCTGCTTCCGGAATGCCAGGTGTGACAAGAAATTATCCTCATACCCCAGGAATTGATGCAGTTGGCGAGGTTGATACATCATCTAATAATAATTTTAAAGAAGGGGATAAGGTTATAGTCACTGGTTACGACCTAGGGATGAACACAGCTGGAGGTTTTGGGCAATACATTAGAGTTCCTGCCGAATGGGCAACGCTTTTACCGAATGGTCTTTCAGAGAATGAATCAATGTCTCTTGGAACGGCTGGATTAACTGCAGGACTTTCGGTGCATGCATTAGAAACTTATAGGGGCAATCAAGGTTTTGAAGGAACTAAGTCGATTGTAACAGGAGCAACGGGAGGCGTTGGTTCAATTGCTTTAATGCTTCTTTCCAAATTAAATTCTGAAGTTACAGCCGTAACTGGAAAGAAAGAACAAACTGAATTCTTAACTGGGTTAGGAGCTTCAGAAATTATATTAAGAGAAGATTTACAGGAAGTTGCCAGAAAGCCTATAGGAAAAAGTATTTGGGATTTAGGAGTAGATGTTGTAAGTGGAGATGTACTAACTATGCTTCTAACTTCTCTAACTCCTGGTGGGGCTGTTGCTTGCAGTGGTTTAGTTGGAGGTCCGTCTTTTGAGAGTTCAATTTTTCCTTTTATCCTAAGGGGCAATGCTTTGCTTGGAATAGATTCAGTTGAAATTCCTTTAGACCAGAAGTCTCAAATATGGGATAGATTCAGTTCTGATTGGAAACTAGATTTAGCTGGCCTTACAAAAGAGGTTTCTTTAGATGGTTTAGAAAAAGAAGTACAAACCATACTACAAGGAGGTCAAGTGGGTAGGATTGTTGTCAATTTAACTTAGGAGGACAAAATGGAAGAACATTCAGAACAAGAAAAAGAAATTATGAGAGAGCAAGATAGCAAGTTAGATGCTTTTGCTGCGGTAGGAATAATTCTGACTTTGACAGCTATGGCGGTCTTTTGGGTATCAAATCAATAATATAAGGATGACATATGGACGTTGTTAATTTTTTAAAAGATAAAACTAGAGTACCTGTAATCGGAGCGCCTTTGTTTACAGTCTCTTATCCGGAGCTTGTATTAGCTCAGTGCAAAGCAGGAGTAGTAGGTTCGTTTCCTGCATTGAATGCAAGACCGGAAGAAAAACTTTCTGAATGGCTTACGATGATGAAAAAGGAATTGGAAGAATACAGAACAGATAACCCAGATGCAGTTATTGCTCCTTTTGCCGTAAACCAAATTTGCCATCATTCGAACAATAGACTTGAGCATGATATGGAAATGTGTGTTGAACATGAAGTTCCTATAGTCATTACTAGCTTACGAGCTCCAAAATTTGTAGTAGATGCTGTGCACAGCTATGGCGGTGCCGTTATGCACGATGTAATTAATATTCGACATGCCAAAAAAGCAATTGATGAAGGTGCAGATGGTCTTATTTTAGTATGTGCGGGAGCAGGCGGTCATGCTGGAGCACTAAGCCCTTTCGCTCTTGTTAGAGAAGTTAGAGAATTTTTTGATGGACCAGTAGCTTTATCAGGAAGTATTTCTCATGGTGCTTCGGTTCTATCTGCCCAAGCTATGGGTGCGGACTTTGCCTATATAGGCACTAGATTTATCGCTACCCAAGAAGCTAACGCCTCGCAAGGATATAAAGATATGATTGTTGAGAGCTCGGCTAAAGACATAATGTATTCTCCAACCTTTACGGGAGTCCATGGAAACTATTTAAGACCTAGTGTTGTAAATGCAGGCCTTGATCCTGAAGACCTTCCTTATGCAGACAAAAATGATATGAATTTTGGCAGTTCTGGAAAGGACATGGATAAGTCTATAGCGCAAGGTGATAATCAAAAGAAAGCCTGGAAAGATATTTGGGGATCAGGACAAGGCATAGGAAATCTTCATGAAGTTCCAACTGTAATGGAAGCAGTAGATGCTTTAGTTAAAGAATATGAAGAAGCTAAGAGTGCTTTAAGTAGTAAATCGGCTTAATTAGTCTCCTGTAAACTCTGGATCTCTTTTTTCAAAAAAAGAAAGCACAGCTTCTTTCCTATCTTTTGTTTCGTGAGTCAAAAGAGTCTGATCGTAATCCATGTGCATAGTTGCATCGTCTGTTGCGTAAACCAATTCATTAACACTATTTTTTATCATTTGAGCTGCCATAGGAGGTTTAGAGGCATATAATTCTGCCATTCTTCTAGCAGCGCTCATCAACTCATCCTTGGGATGCACTTCATCATAAAAACCCCACGATAGAAGTGTCTCAGAATTTTCATTTTCTCCACCTATAACCATTTTCTTAGCCTTGGCTGGACCTATTAACCTTACTGCTAAAGGAAGTCCAAACCAATTTAAGTTAATTCCTAAATTAATTTCTGGATAACCTAATATGGCTTTGTCTGAAGCAATTCTAAAGTCACAAGCAGAAGCTATACAGGCTGCACCTCCTAGGCAATAACCATCTATCGCGGCTATGGTTATTTGATTTACTTCAAAGAACGAATAAATTGCAGGCTTACCGAAGTTATTTCTCCATGCCTCTAACTTTGAAACTGGTTTTTGTTTTTCTTTTAAGTCTGCTCCTGCAGAAAAGTGATCTCCTTTGCCTGCATAGATTACAACTCTAGATTCAAGATCTTCATTTAAGCCTAAGTTAACTTCAGTGATCTCTTTTAGAACATCTGTACTAAGAGCATTCATAGCTTCTTCTCTGTCCAGATAGACCCAACAAATGTGACCCTCTTTTTTTACTTCAATATATTTCATTTTAATTCTGCTAAATATTTCTCAGCATCTAGGGCAGCCATGCATCCAGATCCAGCAGATGTTATAGCTTGCCTATAAATATGATCTGAAACATCTCCTGCAGCGAATACACCAGGAACACTGGTAGCAGTAGAATTTCCATCAAGGCCGGAATGGATTTTTATATACCCATTGTTCATATCAAGTTGCCCAGAGAATAGATCAGTGTTTGGTTTATGCCCTATGGCTATAAATAAACCTGACAGTTCAAGGTCTTGTTCTTCAGAACTCTTGGTGCTCTTAACTTTAATCCCTTGAACAGTATTTTCGTCTCCCAATACTTCAGCTAATTTATGATCCCAAAGAATATTTACATTGCCATCTTTTTCTTTCTTTAAAATCCTATCTTGCAAGATTTTCTCTGCCCTTAGTTCGTCTCTTCGATGAACCAGAGTAACTGAAGAGCAAAGGTTGGATAGGTAAAGAGCTTCTTCTACAGCAGTATTTCCTCCTCCTATAACAGCCACATCTTTATCTTTATAGAAAAAACCATCGCATGTAGCGCAAGCACTTACACCTTTTCCTAGATAGGACTGCTCACTTGGCAAACCAAGATATTGTGCAGAAGCTCCGGTTGCAATAATGAGCGATTCGCATTCATATAGGTTCACGTTGCCCGTTAAATGCATTGGTTTAGAACTCAAATTTGCTTCTTCTATATGATCAAATATAACCTCAACATTCAAGGTTTCAACGTGCTTAAGCATTCTATCCATTAACTCTGGACCTTGAAGACCGTCACTATCTCCAGGCCAATTTTCTACATCAGTTGTTGTTGTAAGTTGTCCTCCTTGCTCCATCCCAGTTATTAAACAAGGATCTAAACCTGCTCTAGCAGCATAAACTGCAGCAGTATATCCAGCTGGGCCTGTACCCAAGATAACTAATTTTCTTTTTTGAACTTCCATATTTGACAATTATAGCTTGGACTATGTAATTTAGGCATTCTAGATTAGAACATCTTTGAATTTATCTATACAATAAGTAAAACTTATAGTTCTTAGTGGTTAAAAAATCTCAAGCAACCAAGAAACCAGTTAATCAGGCGGTTTCCGCGTCTCGCATACGTTTAAATAAACTAATATTAGACTCTTGGTTAATTATCCAAGGTTTTTTAGGTGTTTTCGTATTACTAGCTCTATCAACCTTTTCTACTAAAGATATAGGTTGGAATTCTCAGATATTTACTAGTAGCTCGTCAAATGAATATCAAGTAACTAATGCCGTTGGTAATTGGGGTGCTTACGTAAGTGATTTCTTATTAACTTTTCTTGGGTATATGTCTTATGTTGTAGTTTATTGGTTGTTGTGGCCTCTAATTAGACATTTCTTTATATCTAAGAATAGAGTTCCTTTTTCAGATATTTATACCGGTTTATTAGGTATTAAAATATTCGGATGGGTTTTAGTTGTTTTAGCTGGCTGTACACTTTTTTCTTTAGTACTTGAACCAGGCATCAGCTTTCTTCCCGAAGAAGGCGGAGGATTAATTGGCGCAAAATTATCTTCTATTTTTATAACTCCACTGAGTTTTGTAGGAAGCTTATTATTATTTATCGCTTTATTATTACTTGGTTTAACACTTTCATTAGAGGTTTCATGGGCGGCTCTAATAACTAAGACACAACAAGTACTAATTGATTCTGGATCAACCTTTGGAGAACGTGTTTCTAATTTTTTAAACGTTTTAAAAGAAAAGCAACAATTAAAAAAAGAAAAGGCTGAAAGACAAGAAAAGATTGTAGTTCAGACTAAAGAAAAAGCTAAAGCCAAACCTGCTGAGGTTATTAAAGCAAAACCGCCCATTGAGACTAGTAAACGAGCTGAAGTTGAGAAACAAACGGAGCTTTTTGAATACAAAGAACCTTCTCAACCTCCCAAGCTTTCTTTATTGGATGAAAAATCTCAAGAGTCATCAGATGAAACTTCTGAGAATTCGTTAAGACAATTAGGGGAATTAGTTGTTTCGAAACTTTCTGAGTACAACATTAATGACGTGACCGTTGAATCAATACAACCTGGCCCTGTTGTAATAAGACTGGAATTGAAATTACCCACTGGATTAAAAGTAAATCAAATATCAAATATAAGTAAAGACCTTGCACGTTCTTTAGCTAAAACCAGCGTTAGAATAGTTGAAGTAATTGAAGGAAGAGACACAATTGGAATAGAGGTCCCTAGAGAGGACAGACAACCTGTTCTGTTAAGTGAGGTTTTATCCAGTAAAGTTTACGACGAATCAAAAAGTCCCATAACGGTAGCATTAGGAAAAGATATAAGTGGAGAAGCAGTTGTGGCTGACTTATCTTCGATGCCACATTTGCTAGTAGCAGGCACCACTGGTTCAGGAAAATCAGTGGCTATTAATTCAATGCTAATAAGTATCTTATATAAGGCCAGCCCAGAACAAGTTAGGCTAATTCTCATTGACCCTAAGATGCTCGAGTTATCCGTTTATGAAGATATACCTCATTTGCTAGCACCAGTTATTACTGACATGAAGGAAGCTTCTAGCGGGTTGAGATGGTGTGTAAATGAGATGGAAAGAAGATATAAATTAATGGCTCACCTTGGAGTTAGGAATTTAAATGGGTATAACAAAAAAGTAGCGGAAGCTAATTCTGCTGGCTCTCCTGTTAAAGACCCCACTTGGAAAATAAATGAAGCCGAAGAAGGCGAAGAAGCTCCTGATCTAGAAGAGCTTCCGTTAATAGTTTTAGCGGTAGATGAGCTGGCAGATTTAATGATGGTTGTGGGCAAAACCGCAGAACAATTAATTGCAAGAATAGCTCAAAAAGCAAGAGCTTCTGGAATACATATGCTTTTAGCTACTCAGAGACCATCGGTTGATGTAATTACTGGTTTAATTAAAGCTAACATATCTTCTAGGGTTGCTTTTCAAGTTGCTTCTAAAATGGATTCAAGGGTTATTTTAGATCAAGGAGGAGCTGAACAATTATTAGGTAAGGGTGATATGTTGTATTTAGCGCCAGGTACTTCAATACCCCAAAGGGTTCATGGAGCTTTCGTTGGAGATGATGAAGTTCAAAGAGTCGCAGACGATTGGTGTCAAAGAGGTAAGGCTGAATACTTAGAAGAAGTCACTCAAGAAAGCGTTGTGGTTGGCATGCCCGGAATATCAACAGAAGAAGATGATGATGGAGAAAAAGACGAATTGTATGATGAGGCAGTTGCATTTGTTGCACAATCTAGAAGAGCTTCAATTTCTGCGGTACAAAGAAGGTTAAGAGTAGGATACAACAGAGCTGCAAGGATAATAGAGACTATGGAAGAAGTAGGTGTTGTAAGTCCTATGGCTACAAATGGAAATAGAGAGGTTTTAATACCACCGCCACCAGAGGATTAATTTGAAATCTCTTCTTCTTTCACTACTGCTATTTTCATGCTTTATCTTCCCTGAAGACAATATTGTTCTAGTTATTTCTATGGACGGCTTAAGACATGATTACCCAGAGAAGTCGCAATCTGGTGGATTTAGTCTTATGTCTTCACAAGGACTTAAAGCAGAATCATTAATCCCTGTATATCAGTCAACGACCTATCCAGCACACGTATCTATGGCAACAGGAGTTCATCCTGATAAACATGGTATTTTGCATAACTCCTTTTATGATAAAGAGAAAGGTTTATATAGTTATAGTCCTGAAGCTAATTGGATCCAAATAAAGCCAATCTGGGCATATTTAGAAGAAAAAGGGATCAAAACGGCTACTTATTTTTGGGTGGGATCTGAAACTGCTTGGAATGGAATTGAAATTACTTATAGCAAGTTTCCATTTAGCTCTAGAGTTTCAGAAAAAACAAAAATACAACAAATTATAGACTGGTTATCTTTACCTGATAATGAAAGACCTAGATTAATCATGTCTTGGTGGCATGGAATTGATTCTACTGCTCATAAGCACGGGATAACAAATAAAAAGGTTAGTCAAAGTTTTGCGAAACAAGACCAATATTTATTAGACTTAATAAATAAGATAAAGAGCAAAGATTTGTGGAAAAAAGTAACTATGATAGTTTTAAGTGACCATGGAATGACTAATATTTCAAATCTAATTAATGTTAATGAAATATTAAAAAAAGCTAATATAAAAGCAAAGGTATCTATAGGTCCAGCTGTAGGCCATATTTTTTTAGAAGATCAAAATGATTTACCTAACGCGGTGAAAATACTAAAACAAAATAAATCTTTAGATGTAAAAAGAAAAAATGAATTAGATGAATCTTTAAATCTATTTCATCCAACCAGAACAGGGGATATTGTGATTTTAACTAAAAGTCCAAATATGCTGGTTTCCAGAAAGAATAGTAACCCTCCAATTGGAATGCATGGCTACAACCCCAAACTAAACAAAGACATGGAAGGGATCTTTTTTGCATATGGAAATAAAATTAATCCCATTCAAATTGGCAAAGTTAAACAAGTTGATGTGGCCCCCACAATATTAAGTTTATTGGAAGTAGACATTCCTGAATACATGGAAGGAAAAGAGATAACGCTTAACTAGGACATGAAAAAATTAATTCTTTGTTTTATACACATCTCTTTTTTTAACTCTGTTAGCGCAGTAAATACAATTGAATCTAATTTCTTAGAATTTTTAAGTAACAAAAATTACTTCTCTGCTGAATTTGTACAAACCACCTTTAAAGATGAGCAAGAAAGGAAGATCAAAGGAGAAATAATAGCTAGCAGAAGAGGGATGTTTAAAGTTATATATCGAGAGCCTTTAAATGAAATTATTTCCTCCGACGGATATCAACTTTATAGGCTGGACAAAGAAATAGAGCAATTAGATATTTCTGCAATAGACGCAACTTTTTCTGAAAGTCCTATTGGCATCTTCAGTTCCAATAAAGAAGAACTAGAAGATTTATTTACAGTCAAAGAATGTTTAAAGGACACAGATATCGTAACTTGTGTTTTAGAACCAAAGTCGGATGAAAGTTTTTTAAAAAATGCTTCCATCAAGTTAATCAAAGAAGATATTAATTCATTAACCTACATTGATGCTTTTGAACAGAAAGTTGTCTTAGATTTTACCTTCGTTAGCTGGGATAGAATCTCTGATAATGCTTTTATGCTCCAAATTCCTGAAGGAATAGATGTCGTTAACCATTAAAATTCTTTAAACTTATACTTTATGTTGGATTTAAAAAGATTAAAAAAAGATCCTAAGTTGGTAGCTGACAATCTAAAAAAAAGAGGCTTTAAGTTAGATTTGGATGTGTGGGATAAATTAGAAGCTTCGAGGAAGTCCTTACAGTCTGATACGGAAAATATGCAAGCAGAGCTAAACGAGGTTTCTAAAGACATTGGAATTCATAAAAAGGAGGGTAGTGATTCATCTAAATTAGAGAAGAAAGCTAGTGAAATAACTACAAAAATTAAATCACAATCTAAAGACCTAGCTTCCATTTTAGAAGACTTAGAGGCCTTTCTTTCTTCTATACCAAATTTAATTGATGACGATGTACCTAAGGGCAAAGATGAAGAAGACAATCTAGAATTAAGAACTTCAGGGGATATAAGGAAATTTGATTTTACCCCCGAAGATCATTTGGAACTCGGATCAAATCTAGGCGGCATAGATATGGAATCCGGAGCAAAAATAACAGGTGCAAGATTTGCTGTGCTTAATGGTGATCTAGCCAGACTTCAAAGATCTCTTATTAACTTTATGATTGACATTCACACCAAAGAGCATAATTACGAAGAAGTCTACGTGCCTTATATAGTTAATACTGAATCCTTATATGGAACTGGTCAGTTGCCCAAATTTGAAGAAGATCTTTTTAAGCTTGAAGGCAAAGAAAATTTCTATCTAACTTCTACAGCTGAAGTCCCTGTTACTAATTTATTTAGAGATAAAATTCTTGATTCTAAGGATTTACCGCGAAAATTTGTTTGTCACACACCATGTTTTAGGAGTGAAGCAGGTAGTTATGGACTAGATACTAAAGGAATTATGAGATTACATCAGTTTGAAAAGGTTGAATTGGTTCAAGCAGTGGAAGATAAAGATTCTGACAATGCACTTGAAGAACTAACAGGACATGCAGAAGAAATCTTAAAAAGATTAGAATTGCCTTATAGAGTTGTAAGTTTATGCTCAGGAGACATCGGGTTCTCTGCAGCTAAAACCTATGACATAGAAGTTTGGATTCCTTCTCAAGATAAATATAGAGAAATATCCTCTTGTTCTAATTTTCATGAATTTCAGGCAAGAAGAATGAAGGCAAGATGGAAAAATCCTTCTACCAACAAAACAGAACTTTTAAGTACACTAAACGGCTCTGGCCTTGCCCTTAGCAGAACAGTCCTGGCTATTATGGAAAATTTCCAACAAAAAGATGGATCTATAACTATCCCTGAAGCCTTGAGAGATTACTTCGGATCAAAAGAAATTTCAGCATAGATTTAATAAAACCAAATAACTATTTCCATTAATTTTTTTACATAACTTTTATGTATTATTAGTCTTATATGGTGATAGAATATTCTTAACAATGTGTCTAAATAATTTTTTTGGGGTTAAATAATGAAATCAATCAAAAAACACATAATTTTCTTATTTTCAGTAGCACTTTTCAGTCTACCTTTCTATGCGGATGTTGATACGACATCAGGCATGAGAGGAAGTGTTAATGTTGGTGGCGCAACCATAGTTGCAGAACATACGCCAACAGGCATCACTAAGACTACGACTGCTGGAAGTTCAGGAAGTTTTTCTTTTTCTTTTTTACCAATAGGTGGTCCTTATACCGTTAAAGTCTCAGCACCAGGATATGATTCTGAGTCCATTAATGGTCTTTACCTGTCTCTTGGCGATCCTTTAAACTTTGGCGTTACCTTGAGAAGCAGTTCTGCTGCTGATGAGGTTGTAGTGACAGGAAAAGCTGCCTCAGCTTTTAAGATGGGAACTAGCACTCTTATGACAAGAGCAGATATGGACGCTGTACCTACTATCAATAGATCTGTTGCCGATTTTGCAAAAATGGATCCAAGAGTATCTGTTAATGGCGGAGTAGGTAGAGATGCAGAAATTAGTGTCATGGGAGCAAATACTAAATTTAATGACTTTACTATTGATGGTGTAAGTTTCAATGACCCATTTGGTTTAAATGATAATGGCTTTGGTACTATGAAAAATCCAGTCAGCATGGACTTTGTTGATCAGATTTCTATTGATATCACACCATTTGATGTATCAAGAGGTAACACTACTGGCGGTTCAATTGCTGTTGTAACCAAATCAGGTACTAATGAATTTCATGCTTCAGCCTTCTATCAAAAAAGAGATGAAGGAAATGTTGGAGATTACCAAGGACAAGATTTTCCAGTATTTGAAGATGAAGTTAAAGCTTTCACAGCTTCTGGACCTATCATTAAAGATAAACTTTTCTTTTTTGTTGGATATGAAGAGAACGAAAAATCTCTTCCTGGACTTTATGGAACAAAAGATAGTGGAGCTCAAAACCCCGCGAGTGTTGTAACAACTGCATTAGCTGAAGAGATTCGTCAGTTCACAATATCTAATTACGGCGGATATGATCCAGGTTATGTAAACCTTGTTACTTTTCCTGAAACTCATGAAGAATGGACTGTTAAATTAGACGCTGTTCTTAGTGATGATCACAGGGCTACTCTAAATGTTTCTCACTCTGAAGATTTAACTCCTCAGAGATATAATAATTGGTCTAGAGTGGTATTCAGTAATAACTGGTATTACAAACCACCTGAAATAGATAGAGCTTCTTTTACTTTATACAGTGATTGGTCTGATAGGCTATCAACTAAATTTAAGTACACTTCATATGAGATGGAAGAAGACGATGCTTCTTACGGAGATGATTTCTTCCCAGAAATGAATATCACAGTAAGGGATCCTGTCTCTGGTGATAGAGATAATGTTTTCTTAGGTGGGGACAGATATAGAGGAGCTAATTTAATTAATGTTGAGAGTGAGTTCTTAACGTTAAAAGCTGATTACGATATGGATGATCATGTTTATACCATTGGCTATGAAAGAGATGATTCTGATGTAGTTAACTTATTTATTGCTAGATATAACGCCG
>CAJWKH010000021.1 GCA_913042085.1 uncultured Gammaproteobacteria bacterium
TTATTCAAGGAGGGATGGCCCCTAAATTAATCGCTGCGTTAGAAGCTAAAAAGAAAGGCGTAAAATCTTGTCATATTATTGACGGGAGATTACCTCACGCAGTTTTACTTGAAGTTCTTACGGCTGAAGGTGTTGGAACTATGATAAGCTAAAAACATGACCCAGTTGAGACCCAGACAATTAGAGATCATGCAAAACCTTGCTAAGATGCTCGGATCAAAGGGTCCTGTAAAAGTTACCACAGCCCTACTAGCTTCAAAGTGTTCAATTACTGAGGCTGCGTTGTATAGACATTTTCCTAGTAAAAGAAAGATTTACTCCGGATTGGTAGACTTTTGTGAGCAAAATTTATTTGAACTTACTGGAAACATAAACTCTTCTGAAGAAAAAAGCTTAATTAAAACAAAAAAAATACTGGTTGTTCTTGTGACCTTCTGTGAAAAGAATCCTGGCCTTGCAAGGCTATTAACAAGAGAAGCTTTTTCTGTTGATGAAACATCACTTGATGAAAGAATTAAGCTCTTAATGTCAAAAATAGAATTACAAATAAAACAAAACCTTCAAAAATTTGAGCAGGAAAGCAAAAAGAAACTAGCTTTAAGCACGGCTTCATCAGCTAACCTTCTCTTGGCTTGTGCCGAAGGGCTTATTCAGCAATATGTTAGATCTGGTTTTGAAGATTTACCTACTAAAAGAGCTAATGAGCAAATTGATTTCTTAATTAACTCTTTAAGCGACTAATCAGGGGTATGTTCTTCTAAGTAATATTCGAAGATAGAGTTCTTTGTCTCTTTATCGGCTCTCTTTCCTGTAGATTTATCTATTTTAATTATTGATAATCCTTCTGGAGGTAAAGTATTGTTTACAGGTATTTGGTCTATGATCTCTTTAGTAAAACTTAACCAAATTGGAAGTGCTACAGAAGATCCAAATTCTCTATTTCCTAAACTCCTGGGTTGGTCAAAGCCTGCCCAAACTGTTGTAACCAATGAATTGTTATAGCCAGTAAACCAAGTGCTTTCTGCATCATTAGTTGTTCCTGTTTTTCCAGCAAAGTCCCGTCGCTTTAATTCTGATACCTTTCTTGCAGTTCCTCTGGTTGAAGCCTCTTGAAGAATATCGCTAATTAGGAAAGCTATTCTAGGGTCAATTACTTGCTGCAAATCTTTCTTCTCTCTTTGAAAAACTACATCTCCATTTCTATCTATAATTTCTTCAATAAAGTAAGGCTCTACTGCCTTCCCTCCATTTGCAAATACAGAATAAGCTGCGGCATTCATTAACGGACTTAAAGAAGCAGTTCCGAGAGATAAAGATAAATCTGCTGGTAATCTAGATTTATCAAATCCAAATTTTTGCGCATAGGATATAGCTTTCTCAACGCCCAAGTCTCTTAATAACCTTACTGAAACTAAGTTTCTACTTTGTAAAAGACCCTCTCTTAGTCTTGTAGGTCCGTAAAATTTTCCGCTTGCATTTCTGGGGCGCCATTTTTCTTCTAAAGCTTCATCTTCAAAAATGATAGGTGCATCATTTATTAAGGTTGATGCGGTAAAACCTTCTGAAAAGGCACTAGCATAAAGGAAAGGTTTAAAGTTTGAACCTAATAGAGGTGAGGATTGTTCCGCTCTATTAAATTTACTTAGAAAAAAGTCATAACCGCCTACAAGAGCTTTTATTGATCCGCTATTTGGATCAATAGACACTAAGGAACCTTGCAGATCTGGTATTTGGGTTAAAAAGAGTTCTCCTGTTACCTTCTCTTCTTGAATCCAAACTAAATCTCCAAATAAGAGCAGGTCTTTATAACTTTTTGGTTTTGCTCCTCTTCTGTTTTCGTTGATAAAGGGTCTAGCCCAATCCATCCTCTCTGACCAAGGTATTGAGATCACGTCTCCATTCTTTAGTAAAACCTTAAGTCCATTGTCCGTATTTAATACTACAGCCGGAAAACGATTATTGGTTTCTGTGAATTCTTTTAAAAAATTAGTAACTCTATCTAAATTTGATTGATCAATAATTTCTTCATTATCTCTCTCTAATTCTTGAGCTATAAAGTTAAGCTGAGAATCAAGATTCATTTCAGAAAATTCCTGCGGAAACAGGTCATTTAAATTCTCGGGCTTTCTAAACCCATGACGTCTATCATATTCCTCCAATCCTTCAGCAATAGAAAGAGTTGCAGCGCTCTGCATCGAAGAATCTATAGAAGTGTAAACCTCATACCCTTCCCTGTAAGCACCTAAGCCATATTGCTGAATCATGAACCTCCTTATTGTTTCAGATACATAAGGAGCTTCTACCTCAGAGACCAGGCCATGATAAGTTGCAGTTAGTGGAGCTTCTATAGCTAAATTGAATTGTTCTATATGAATGAAATTAAGATCTAACATTCTATTTAAAATCCAATTCCTTCTTGATAAAGCTCTTCTTGGATTTACAAGTGGATTTATAGAAGAAGGCGCTTTAGGAAGAGCCGCTATCATGGCCCATTGAGCTAGATTGAGCTGATTTAAAGACTTGCCATAGTAAACTTCGCTAGCTGCTGCTATCCCGTAAGCCCTATTTCCAAAAAAGATACGGTTTACATAAAATTCGAATATTTCCTCCTTGGAATACGTCCTTTCAAGTCTGTATGCCAAGAAAATGTCCTTAATCTTTCTAAAGAGACTTACGTCTCTACTAGTAAGATAATTACCAGCTACTTGCATCGTAATTGTGCTCCCTCCTCCCTGTATCCGACCAGAGGAAAGTAATCTGTAAACTGACCTTATTAACCCCGAGTAACTCACTCCTGAATGCTCAAAAAAAGCATCATCCTCTGCTGCCAAAACTGCATTTATATAATGAGTAGGTATATTTTTAAACTGAAGTGCCGTCCTTCTTTTTTCTCCAAATTCTCCAATTAGTTTTAAGTCCACTGTATAAATTTTTAAAGGGACTTGAAGCTCTATGTCTCTTATTTCTTCTTCATCAGGTAATTTACTGTCTATATAAATATTTAAACTCGAAACTGCCATCAAGATTAATAAAACCATTACCAGTAAAGGTCTTGCAAATCTAATATTTAAAAGATAATTAAGGAAAGTCATGAATCTAATGTATGTCAAACGGTTATAATACCTGAATGAGACTAATATTAATTGGTCCTATGGCTTCAGGTAAATCAACAGTAGGAAGAAGGCTTTCAAAAAGATTAAATCTTGATTTCATAGATGTTGATGAAGAAGTTGAAAAATCAGCAGGTGTTTCTATATCCTGGATATTTGATGTAGAAGGAGAGAAGAAATTTAGGGAGAGAGAAAGCAAGGAATTAATAAACTCCTTAAATGCTGATAATTGTGTAATTGCTACAGGAGGAGGAGTTATTTTAGCTGAACAGAATAGAAGTCTTCTAAAAAAAGGTACAGTTATCTACCTTGAAATTTCTATCCAAACTCAACTAGAAAGAACCTTAAATGATAAAAATAGACCTTTACTTCAAAAATCAGATGATGCCGAACAAACTCTTAAGGAATTAAAAGAAATTAGAGACCCTCTTTTTGAAGAATGTGCAAACATAACTATAAAAGAAGGTAAAAATAGCCATAATGAAGTGGTTGATGAAATCATAGATCAACTGAATTTAAAATGAACAAAATTAAGGTAGAAACAATTAGCAACCCTTACGAAGTGGTTGTCGGGTCTAACCTGATAAATCAAAAGAACTTAGAAATATTAGAAGATAAAGAAGTGCTTCTAGTAATAGACGAGAATATTCCATCAAAATTTAAAGATTTAATTACAGATCAACTATCAAATTTATCATCTAATTTTCAATCTTTAGAAATTTGTGCGTCAGAAGAGAATAAGAGCGTGAAGACTTTAGATAGCATTCATTCTAAGCTTATTGATGAAAGATATAGCAGAGACTGTGTTGTAGTTGGAGTTGGTGGAGGGATAACATGCGATATAACTGGTTTTGCTGCTGCGACCTATCAAAGAGGAGTCAATTTTATTCTTTTTCCAAGTACCCTGCTCTCCCAAGTGGACGCATCAGTTGGTGGCAAGACAGCAATAAATCACCCTCAAGGTAAAAATATGATAGGTGCGTTCCATCAACCTATTAAAGTTTTTGCTGATGTAGACCTTTTGAGCTCTCTTCCTAAGATTGAAATAAGTAATGGTCTTTCTGAAGTTATCAAACACGCCTTAATTAGTGACAAGAGATACTTTGATTGGTTAGAAAAAAATATGGAAAGTATCATTTCATTAAAATCTGAAGCATTGGGATACGCTATTACCAGATCTGTAGAAATAAAAGCAGAAATTGTCTCTGAAGATGAAAAAGAGAAAGGCATTAGGAAATTTTTAAATTTTGGCCACACCTTTGGTCACGCTATAGAGCTGTATGGGGAGTTTAAAGAATTCAGCCATGGGCAATCTGTTGCTATGGGAATGCTTATGGCTATGGAATTATCTAAACTAACTGAAGGATTCTCTGAAGAAGATCTAAATAAGTCAAAGAAGTTAATCAGTAAAGCAAATCCTGATTTAAATTTAAAAATTGCTTTTGATGAAAAGAAACTCTTAGAAAACATGTCTGTTGATAAGAAGAGAATGGGCAATAAGCTAATTTTTGTTCTTTTGGAAGAAATTGGACAGGCAAAAGTCAGAGCAGATATTGATGAGTCCAAAATAGTAAGAGCCATACAGTCATTGGTCTAAATCTTCAAAAATAAGCTAAAAAAAGGTACAATTAGGTGCCTGCGCAACTCTTAAAAAATTAATTTTAATTTTTATCAGCTTTCAACTGCTGAGAGTTTTCAACCCAAAAGAAATAATGGAATTTAAAGCCAATAAGCAAATATACGGTCTACCTGAAAAAAGAGGTCTATATGATCCTCAATTTGAAAAGGATTCTTGTGGAGTAGGACTTGTTGCTAATGTTAAAGGGATTCCTTCTAGGGAAATTATGGATGACGCCTTTCTTGTCAATTCCAAAATGGATCATAGAGGTGGTTGCGGATTTGAAGAAAATACTGGAGATGGAGCAGGGATCTTAATAGCTAGTCCTGATAGCTTCTTTCAATTAGAGGCAAAGAAACTTGGTATCAAACTCCCAGAAAAAGGTCAGTATGCGGTAGGCAATATTTTCTTACCTACCTTAAAGAAAGAAAGGAAGAAATGTATTGAAGTTATAGAGAAAATAACAAAGCTAGAGAATCAAATACCACTTGGATGGAGAGAAGTTCCTGTAGACTCCGAACGAGCAAATGTAGGACCAGCTGCTAAAGATGCTCAACCATTTATAGCCCAATATTTTATAGGTTCTGCCAAGAATATAGATGAAAATGAATTTGATAGAAGGCTTTTTCTAATAAGGAAGCAATTTACTCACTTATTACGCAATGATAAAAGTTTAGAACAGTCGAAACTCCTTTACGCCTGCAGCCTCTCTTCATCAATAATTGTCTATAAAGGCATGCTGACACCTTCTCAGCTATTTCCTTTCTATCCAGATCTAGAAAATAAAGATTTTAAGACTCACCTAGCAATGGTTCATTCTAGATTTAGCACAAATACCTTCCCTTCATGGGATAGAGCTCAACCAAATAGATATATGTGCCATAACGGAGAGATAAATACTCTTAGAGGGAATATGAATGCCATGAAAGCTAGGCAAGGAACTGTTCAAAGTGATTTATTTAAAGATGAGTTACAGAAACTATTCCCAATCACCGAATTAGACTGCACTGACTCAGGTAGTTTTGATAACGTATTAGAATTTCTTATTCTGTCTGGAAGAAGTCTGCAAGAATCGATAATGATGATGATTCCTGAAGCGTGGCAGTCAGACGAAAACATGTCCGCAGAGAAGAAAGAATTCTATGAATATTCCTCTTCTATGATGGAGCCATGGGATGGTCCAGCTTCAATTGTATTCACGGATGGAAAGAAAGTTGGAGCTGTATTGGATAGAAACGGATTAAGGCCCAGCAGATTTTATTTAACCAATGATGACAAAGTGATTATGGCTTCAGAAGTTGGAGTTCTGCCCGTGGATCCTGAAACCGTTATAACTAAAGGCAGATTGCAACCTGGAAAAATGTTCTTGATAGATTTTGAGAAAGGAGAAATGATTCCTGATGAGGAAATAAAACAGGATATATGCAGCTCTAACCCTTATGAAGATTGGAATAAAAATATAAAGGATCTTCCTGAAATACAAGAAAAAGACCCTGAAGAAGAAATCTCTGAAAAGGAATTAATGGCTAAATTACAATCTTTTGGTTACACGACTGAGACGATGCAATTCATGCTCCTTCCGCTTGTTTCTGAACTAAGAGACCCTCTTGGGTCAATGGGAAATGATGCTGCTTTAGCCTGCCTTTCTGACAAACCAAGATTATTGTTTGATTATTTCAAACAACTATTTGCACAAGTAACTAACCCTGCTATCGATTCAATAAGAGAAGAAGTAATCATGTCTCTTGAATGTCTAATTGGGCCTGAAGGTAATCTAGTTGAGAATAACCCAAAAAATTCTGAAAGATTGCGACTAAAAACTCCAATTATTTCTAATTCTGAACTAAGAGCAATTAAAGGAATTGATTCTAATAAATGGAAAACTAAAGTGATCGACCTCGTCTATAAAAAGTCTTCAGGTGCTGAGGGCATGCTTAAACATCTAGATAAAATCTGCGAAGAAACGGAGGATGCAATTGAAGATGGTTTCTCATTCGTAGTTTTATCAGATAAGAATGTTAACGAGAAAGAAGTTGCTTTAAGTTCATTCTTAGCCTGCTCTTCAGTACATCATCATCTTGTAAAAAACCAGAAAAGAACAAGAATTGGTATTATTGTTGAGTCAGGCGAAGCAAGGGAAGTGCATCACCATTGTCTCCTTTTTGGGTATGGGGCTGATGCCGTAAATCCTTACCTTGCTTATGAATCTATTTGGAAAGCTAAAAAAGATGGTCTTTTAGATGACAAGAAACTGCAAAGCTATAACGATATTGTAGAGGCGTATAAAAAAGGATCTAAAAAAGGAATTCTAAAAGTAATGGCAAAGATGGGAATTTCAACCCTTCAGTCTTATAAAGGAGCCCAAATTTTTGAAGCAGTAGGGCTGTCTGATCAGATTATAGACAAGTGTTTTGTTGGAACTGCTAGCAGAGTTGGCGGAATAGACTTGGAGGCTCTTTTTATGGAACAAAAAAGACGTCATGATCTGGGTTACCCCAAAGATGAATCCAGAAAAATCTTATCATTACCTAATCCTGGAGATTTCCATTGGAGAAATGGTGGAGATTCACATATGTGGGATCCGAACACTATTTCTTCTCTTCAGCTTGCTTCAAGAACTAATAATGAAGATGCCTACTGGGATTTTGCTAAATACGCTAACGAACACACAACAAAGCAAAGCACTCTTAGAGGTTTATTAAAAATTAAACCCTCTAAAACTCCTATAGATTTAAGTGAGGTTGAAAGCGAGCAGGAAATAGTTAAGAGATTTGCAACAGGAGCTATGAGTTTAGGCTCAATCTCAACTGAATCTCATGAATCTTTAGCAATCGCAATGAATGAGTTGGGAGGAAAGTCTAATACAGGAGAAGGTGGTGAAGACCCCATACGATTTAAATCTAGTTCAGAAGGTATCTCTAAAAGGTCTGCAATAAAACAAGTGGCCTCTGGAAGGTTTGGTGTAACCATGTGGTATCTAACTAATGCGGACGAATTACAGATTAAAATTGCTCAAGGTGCGAAGCCTGGAGAAGGTGGCGAATTGCCTGGAAAAAAAGTTGATGACTATATAGCAAAAATTAGACATTCAACTCCTGGGGTAGGCTTAATTAGCCCTCCTCCTCACCATGATATTTACTCCATAGAAGATATAGCTCAATTGATTCATGATCTAAAAAACTCAAATAGAGGCTCTAGGATTAGTGTAAAACTTGTATCAGAAGTTGGTGTAGGCACAATTGCTGCTGGTGTAGTTAAAGCTAAAACAGATCATCTAGTGATAGCTGGTCACGACGGAGGTACCGGAGCGTCACCTTTAACTTCTATAAAGCATGCAGGTCTTCCTTGGGAACTAGGAGTTGCAGAAACACACCAAACCCTAGTCATGAACAATCTAAGATCAAGAGTAGTGTTGCAAACAGATGGACAATTGAAAACAGGAAGAGATGTAGCTATAGCAGCGCTCTTAGGAGCTGAAGAGTTTGGTTTTGCTACGGCTCCACTAATAACCTTAGGCTGCATAATGATGAGAAAGTGCCATCTAAATACTTGTCCAGTTGGTATAGCAACTCAAGATCAAGAACTAAGAAAGAAATTTAAAGGGAAACCTGAGCATGTTGTTAATTATCTATTTATGGTTGCAAAAGATCTTAGAACAATCATGGCGGACTTAGGTTTTAAAACAGTTAATGAAATGATAGGGAGAGTAGATTGCCTTGATACAGACATCGCAATAGATCATTGGAAAAGAAGTGGCCTAGACTTCTCAGGCATACTAAAACCTGCTGAAAAAATATTTGAAAATACTGAAGTATTCCATTCTCAAAATCAGGACCATGGCCTAGACAAAGCTTTGGATAATGAATTAATCAAAAAAAGTCAGAATGCCATTGAAAGTGGTCAAAAAGTTAACTTTGAGTTACCTATTGTCAATACAAATAGAACTGTAGGAACAATGCTCTCAAATGAAGTAGCTAAAATATGGGAAGCTGAAGGGTTGCCTGAAGATACTATCAATATAAAGCTAAACGGATCTGCAGGACAAAGCCTTGCTGCTTGGCTAGTTAAAGGAATTACAATGACCTTAGAAGGAGATGCTAATGATTATGTTGCTAAAGGACTTTCAGGTGGTAAGTTAATTATTTACCCTCCTAAATCAAGCAAATTCAAATCCGAAGAAAACATGCTTCTTGGCAATGTAGCTTTATACGGTGCTACGAGTGGAGAAGCCTATTTTAGAGGCGTTGCTGCAGAGAGATTTTGTGTTAGAAATAGTGGAGCTTCTGTCGTTGTTGAGGGAATTGGGGACCATGGCTGCGAATACATGACAGGAGGGAAGGCTATTATTTTAGGCTTAACAGGTAGAAACTTTGGTGCCGGGATGAGTGGAGGAGTCGCTTATGTTTATGATTTAAATGGAGACTTTGAAACTAAATGCAACAAGGAAACCTTCGAATTAGAAAAACTATCTAAAGATGACTTAGAAGATTTAAAACAATTTATTACAAAACATAGGGATCTAACTGGTTCAGAAGTAGCTAAATTTATTTTAGATTCTTGGAATAACGAAATAACAAAATTCGTAAAGGTTATGCCTACTGACTACAAGAGAGTCTTAAATGAGATGAAAGAGGGAAAGAAGGCAAGTAATGGGTAAAACAACTGGGTTTAAAGAATTCTCTAGAGCGGTAGAACCTTATCGACCTGCCAAAGAAAGATTATTAGATTTTAAAGAAATTTACACTGATCACGACGATCAAAAATTAAATACACAAGCAGCAAGATGTATGGACTGTGGTGTTCCTTTTTGTCAGTCTGACGAAGGTTGCCCAGTTTACAACCTTATACCTGAGTGGAATGACTTGGTTTATCAAGACAGATGGGAAGAAGCCTTTGATAGATTAATGAAAACAAATAATTTCCCTGAAGTAACAGGACGAGTTTGCCCTGCCGTTTGTGAAGGCGCCTGTGTCTTAGGTATTACTGAAAGCCCAGTAGCAATTAAGAATTTAGAATTTGCAATAGCAGATAAAGGTTTTCAGAATGGCTGGCTTAAACCTCAAATACCTTCTTCTAGAACAACAAAAAACATAGCTATTGTAGGGTCAGGTCCAGCTGGGCTTTCAGCAGCGCAACAACTAAATAGCGTTGGGCATAATGTAAAAGTATATGAACGGGCTGATCGAATAGGCGGTCTAATGATGTACGGGATACCAAATATGAAACTAGAAAAATCTTTACTCGACCAAAGAAAAGATCAAATGGAGGCTGAAGGTATAGAATTTTTGACTAATGTAGATGTGGGTGGAAATTCGGACAACTCTATGAAGGTTGAAGAACTAAATAAGAGTAATGATGTAGTTTTATTGACAACTGGGGCTACTAAACCTAGAGATCTTCCTATCCCTAGAAGAGAAGGAGAAGGGGTTCACTTCGCTATGGATTTTTTAAAAGCCAATACAAAAAGCCTATTGGATTCTTCCCTTAAAGATAATAATTTCATATCAGCAAAGGATAAAAGAGTAATTGTAATTGGTGGTGGTGATACTGGAACGGACTGCATAGGCACCTCATTAAGACATGGATGTAAATCATTAATTAATTTTGAGATCATGGCTGAACCTCCTAGAGAAAGAGCTTCAAATAACCCGTGGCCTTTATTTCCAAGAACATTAAAGATCGATTATGGCCATGAGGAGTCTTCAGAAACTTTTGGCAATGATCCAAGAGTCTATTCAATTTCAGGAAAAGAATTTCTTAGAGATGAAAAAGGAAACTTAAAGGGAATTAGAACGGTAGAAGTAGAAAACTTTGAAGAAATTGAGGGAACAGAAAAAGATTGGGAAGCGGACCTTATTTTACTAGCAATGGGCTTCTTAGGTCCAGAGCACTACGTTAGTGAGCCTTTGAATATAGAGCTTGACGAAAGGAGCAATTACAAGGCCGAACATAATGTCCATCAAACATCTAACCCGTCTGTTTTTGCTGCCGGTGATTGCAGAAGAGGTCAATCGTTAGTGGTTTGGGCTATCAACGAAGGAAGAGCTGCTGCTAGAGAAATAGATCTTTATTTAATGGGTGAGACTACTCTACTTTAAGGTTTTACCACCCGCATCAAACCTTCTTGAACAGCAGAGGCAACTAATACTCCTTTCTGAGTATAAACACTGCCTCTATTAAAGCCTCTTGCATTACTCGCACTGGGACTGTCGGTTGAATAAAGCATCCACTCATCTGCTCTAAAGGGCCTATGAAACCACATAGCATGATCCAAACTAGCACTTTGCACATTGCCTTTAGCAAAACTAAGAGTATGTGGATTCAATGAAGTACTTAAAAGCCCCATATCTGAAGCATAAGCCAAGATGGCTTGATGCATGATCACATCATCGGGTAGTTTAGAAACTGCCCGCATCCACACATGTTTAAAAGGAGGTTTCTTTTTGGGAGCTTCAAACATGCCCTCCCCGGGAAGATTCCTTATTTCAATAGGTCTTTCTCTAGTAAAGTAATCTCTAAACTTTTCAGGAACCTTATCTACCATTTGCTTCCGAACTTCAAGATCACTAACACATTCTTCTGGCCCAGGTATTTGTTCCATATCTATTTGATGAGAAGGTCCAGTTTCTTTTTTATGAAATGAAACAGCCATATCAAATATCGGTTCTCCTTTTTGAATGGCAACTACCCTTCTAGTAGTAAAACTTTTACCATCTCGAGTTCTTTCAACGTCATAAATAATGGGATAACCCATGTCTCCTGGTCTTAAGAAATAAGCGTGGAGTGAATGAGCTGAACGTTTCTTATCTACAGTTCTTAAAGCAGCTGTTAAGGCTTGGCCAAGCACTTGGCCACCAAAAACTCTAGACCCTCCAATGTTTTCACTTTGCCCTCTATAAAGGTTTTCCTCTAAGGCTTCTAAATCTAGTAGTTTTATTAATTTATTTAACGCTTTTCTCTTCATCTTATTTAAATTCCCTTTCATCCCACCAAGGATAAAAATCAGGCATATCTTTGGACACTTTACTAGGAAATTCTGGAGGCCGTTTCTCTAAGAAAGAATTAACTCCTTCTTTAGTATCTTCTCCCTTTCCTAACTCATAAATAGCCCTTGAATCAACTTTATGAGCTTCCATTGGATGATCAGCTCCCAACATTTTCCATAGCATTTGCCTAGTCATTGAAACCGATACAGGAGAAGTGTTTTCAATTATTTCGTTAGCTATCTTCTTGGCTTCATCCAATAAAGAATCCTTTGAATGAACAGAACGAATTAAACCTCCCTTCAGTGCCTCTTCCGCATCAAAGACCTTGCCTGAGAAAGTCCACTCAAGAGATTTGCTAATTCCAACTATTCTAGGAAGGAACCAGCTCGAGGCTGCTTCTGGAACCAAGCCTCTTCTAGCAAAAACAAAACCAAATTTAGCTTCTTCGCTGGCCAACCTAATGTCCATAGGTAGAGTCATAGTTACTCCTACCCCTACAGCAGGGCCATTAATAGCTGCAATAATTGGCTTAGAGCAATCATAAATAGCTAAGGTCGTTCTGCCTCCACCGTCTCTTAACCATTCTAAATTGTCTTCATCATCCGTCTTCTTAGCTCTTGGGTTTTCGTCTCTATTAAAAGTAGCTTCACCCGCACCTAAGTCAGCTCCAGCACAAAAGCCCCTACCTTCTCCAGTTACTATAACCACTCTAACTTCATCGTCATTACTGGCTAAATCAAAAGCAGAAATCAGATCATTCATCATCTGGCCGGTAAAGGCATTCAATCTATCTGGCCGATTTAGAGTAATAGTGAGGATCTTATCTTTAACCCCATATTTTATTGTTTCAAAGTTCATAAATTCTCCTTCTTTTCTTAATCAATACCATGATCCACATCATGCGCGGGGGTTTCATTGTTTACTTCGTTAACTTTCACAGCTGGTACACCTGCGACTGTGGTGTATTCTTTAACATCGTCAAGCACAACACTGCCTGCAGCTACTTTTGCATTTTTACCTATCTTAACGTTTCCTAAAATTGTAGAAGAAGCACTTAACAAAACCCCCTCTCTTACCTTTGGATGTCTATCTCCTTCCTCTTTTCCTGTTCCACCTAGTGTCACGCCCTGGAATATTGAAACATTATCTTCAACAACTGACGTTTCCCCAATAACTACTCCTGTCCCATGGTCGATCATGATACCTTTTCCAAGTTTAGCAGCCGGATGAATATCAACGCCGTAAACTTCTGAAGTTCTGCTTTGGAAATAATGAGCAAGGGTGTGCCTAGAATTAGCCCAAAGCCAGCTCGCGACTCTATGAGCTTGCAAAGCTTTAAAGCCTTTAAAAAATAACAAAGGTTCAGAAAGATATTTACAAGAAGGGTCTCTATCCTTAGCAGCCAAAAGGTCACTTACGGTTCCATTTAAGATTTCTTCACTTGAATTCATGGCTTCTTTTATAACACTTCTTAACAACATAGGTTGAACAGAAACTCTGCCTAAATCGCTAGCTATTAAATCAGCTACTGCTGATGAAAAGGAATCATGTTCTAAAATGGTGGAGTGAAAGAAGCTTGCAAGCACTGGCTCAGCTTGAACTCTTTTTTTTGTTTCATTTTGTATGATTCCCCAAATTTCTTTTATTGAAGTTCCTTCTTTATTCATAAGACTTGTTATTGTACTTCAGGCTACCGGTTGCTGAAATGTTTCAAATAAGGATAATAAACCGCCTTAAAAATAAATAAAGAAGATGAGTAAAAATATAGATACAGATTCTCCAGATATTCAATTAGATGTTGGGCAGATGTTTGACATAGACGTGGACATGAAAGTGCCAGGTTTCAGTGAACCTAATGAATATGTGCCTACTATCGACCAAGCTTATAGGTTTGATAAGAATACTACTTTAGCAATTCTAGCTGGGTTTTCTCACAACAGGAGAGTAATGATTCAAGGCTATCACGGCTCTGGAAAATCCACCCATATTGAACAAGTTGCTGCGAGACTAAACTGGCCATGCGTAAGAGTTAATTTAGATAGTCATATCAGTAGAATAGATTTATTAGGCAAAGACGCTATAACGCTAAAAGACGGTAAACAAATAACTGAATTTAGGGAAGGTATACTGCCCTGGGCCATACAAAGCCCAACTGCATTGGTGTTTGATGAATATGATGCGGGAAGGCCCGACGTTATGTTTGTGATTCAACGTGTATTGGAAGTAGAAGGTAAACTGACATTACTAGATCAAAATAAAGTAATCTCTCCTCATCCTAGTTTTAGACTATTTTCTACTGCTAATACGGTAGGCTTAGGAGATACTTCGGGCCTTTATCATGGAACTCAGCAAATTAACCAAGGGCAAATGGATAGATGGCATATTGTCTCTACTTTAAATTATTTGGACCCAGAACTTGAGCTTAAGGTCGTTCTGGCAAAAGTTCCCGCCATGGACAACAAAAAAGGTATAGAAGAAGCTAAGAATATGATTTCCATAGCGAACTTATCAAGGCAAGGTTTTGCTAATGGGGATATATCTACTCTAATGTCTCCTAGAACTGTTATTAGTTGGGCTGAAAATAATCAGATTTTTCAAGACCTTAATAAGTCCTTTGAAATTACCTTTTTAAATAAATGTGATGAAACGGAAAGAGTAATTATTGCTGAATACTATCAAAGATGCTTCAACGCTGAAATAGAAGGGTCTGTTGCCGAAGATCTGGTAGAAGAATAGTTCTTAAATGGGTTCCAAATCAAATACAGTCGAATCTATAAAAGAAGCGGTTTCCTCTGCCGCAAGAGCTGTCTCTGAAAATCCTGAAATAGAAATTAATTATGGAGGCATTGGCTCTTCTCTACCCAACCCTCCTTCGTCCTACGGAGAACTTGCCTCTTTCAGAGGTAAGGCAGATTCATTGGCGTGTGTAGATAGATTCAGAGATAAAACAATTCATGTAGATGCTGGAACCCAAAGACTTAACTCTCTTATGCAAGAAATGGAAAACGTTAGAGTTGAGGTTTTGGGTTCAAAGAAATATCCTGGAATAGCTTCTAACATAAACGCTAAATTTGAGGAGAAATGCTCCTTGTACCAGTCATTTGAGGAGAAAGAAGATGTTCTTGAAATAGCCCTTGAAGGGTGGTTAAGAAAATTATTTCTTCCAAATATCTCAAGCCAGGAATCTTCTAAATTACTTAAAGATTGGGAAAAAGCATTTGAAGACAAAGGGTCTTTATTTAAAAAAGAATTAATTGATAGCTTAGAAGACCAAATTAAATTCGCTGAAATATCTAGAACTCTTCTTAAAGCTCTAGAAATTGAAGAAATAGAACCCATGTCTGAAGAAGATCAACAAGAAGATGACTCAGACAACGAGGAACAAAATTCTGAAGACGATTCTGAAGAAGAATCGAATGAAGCTGGGGAATCATCTGATCAGGATTCACAAGAAGGCTCAGATGAGACAGAAGCAGAAGCTGGCGATGTAGATGAAGACGCGATAGTGGATGAAAACCAAGAAATCGTTGCAAATCAATCTTGGCTAGAATCTCTAGTTGGACAAACTGCTAATTTTACTTATAAGGTATACACCAGAGCCTTTGATGAAGAAGTGACCGCCGAAGATCTATGTAGCCCAGAAGAGTTGCAAAGACTAAGGAAGCATCTTGATCAATTAATGGGTTCAAGCAAAGGTACTGTTTCTAAACTAGCCCATAGATTACAAAGATTCCTTATGGCTCAGCAAAATAGGTCCTGGGAATTCAACAAAGAGGAAGGTATCTTGGATTCAGCAAGATTACATAAAATAATTACCGACCCTTTAACTCCTCTCAGTTATAAGGTTGAAAAAGATACTGAATTTAGAGATACCAGTGTTTCGATTTTGGTAGATAGTTCAGGGTCAATGCGAGGAAGATCAATGACGGTAGCTGCCATTTGTGCAGACATAATAAGCACTACACTTGAAAGATGTAATGTAAAAACTGAAGTTTTAGGTTTTACCACTAAACAATGGAAAGGTGGGGACAGCAGAAAGATGTGGATGGAGGATGGCAAGCCAGAAAACCCTGGTCGCCTAAATGACATAAGACATATTATTTTTAAGTCAGCTGATACACCTTGGAGAAGAGGTCAAAAAAACTTTGGTTTAATGCTTAGAGAAGGCTTATTAAAAGAAAATGTAGACGGTGAAGCTTTAATTTGGGCTCACGACAGATTATCCAGAAGAATGGAGCAAAGAAAAATCTTAATGGTAATCTCAGATGGAGCTCCAGTTGATGACAGCACTTTATCCACTAACCAAACTAACTTCTTAGATTTGCACCTTAGGCAAGTTATACACTCCATAGAAACTCAATCAGAAGTAAGCCTTATTGCAATAGGTATAGGTCATGATGTAACTAGATATTATAAGAATGCTGTAACTATACATAGAGCAG